>NZ_JBNGOT010000003.1:236819-457409 GCF_050589705.1 Sunxiuqinia rutila | reverse complement strand
TTTTAAGGTTTTAGGTTAATTTACATTTTTTCCCGGTATGTTAAACGTATTTAAGTGTTGAGTACGCTTCAAGATTAGATTGAAGTAGTAAGCAAAGCAAGAATTTAGGTGATTATTGCGGCGGGGTCCCACCTCTTCCCATTCCGAACAGAGAAGTTAAGCCCGCCAGCGCCGATGGTACTGCAGAAATGTGGGAGAGTAGGTCGTCGCCTTTCTTTTTAAACCCGTTGTTCCTCGGAGCAACGGGTTTTTTATTTTAAGGAGGTTGGATAATTTTTAGGGCAATCAAACTTAAGTTTTATACTTTTGGTACCTGAATGATTCAATTGAAAGATATCAACTGGTTTTACGGAGTGCTTGCACTTTTTGTGGTCGCATTACCCTTTTCCGAGGCACTTATCTCCATTGCTGGTGTCTTATTGTTGCTGGTTTCTTTTTGGTCACGAGAAAATGGTTCTGTCGCAAAGCGATTCAGTCAAAATAAATCCTTACTTTTTTTCAGCAGTATTTACCTGGTTTATCTTATCGGAAGCTTCTTTTCCACCGATTCGAAGTGGGCTTTTTACGATTTGCAAAAGAATATTGCTTACCTGATCATTCCTTTAGCTTTTATAAACGGGTGTTCCATTAAATTGAGGCAGTTGAACAACCTGTTAAGGCTTTTTGTTGGCGCGGTTTCTGCTTCGGCCTTAATAACTGTCGTTAACTTTTACTTACAAGATGAGTTGTCTGTGCTAAAGGCGCAGGAGTTTGGTTTCATTCATCATATTCGTTTCAGTTTTCAAGTGGTATTTGCCATGGTTATCATCTCGGTTTTTCTTTACCGGCATTGGTCAATGTTTAAGAGAGGTTTAAAACTTGCCGCTATCAGTTTAATTATATCTCTGTTGCTTTTCTTGGTGTGGCACCAATCTTTTACGGGCTTACTTACTTTTATGGGAACAGCTATCGTTGGCTTGTTTATAGTGATTGCTGAAATGAAGACGCGATTGGTTCGTTTTCTGGCCTTGGCTTCAGTTGTCCTGATCTTGCTAATTCCGTTCGGCTATATGTATTATGCGGTTGACCGGTTTTATACGGTTGATTTGGTTAACTATGCTGAACTGGATAGCCTGACTGCACAAGGAAACCCTTATCGGCATGATTTCGATGACCAGCAGTTGGAGAATGGACACTATGTTGGCCTGTATTGGAATGAACAGGAGATGCAGGAAGCCTGGGATGCTCGTGCTCGGTTGAAATATGGAGAGAAAGATGTGAATGGCTACGAGGTCAAGTACACCTTGGTTCGGTATTTAACTTCTAAAAATCTGCGCAAGGATGCTGCAGGGGTGACTTCGCTTAGCAAAAAGGATATTGAGAACATAGAAGCCGGAGTGAGTAATTATCTTTTGGCCAAACGGGGATTGTCCCTTTATCCCAGAGTGTATACCAGCATTTGGGAGTTGGATACGTATTTTAAAACGGGTTATGCCGATCATAAATCATTGGCACAGCGCATGGAATATACCAAAGCTGCATTGACTATTATTAAGGATCATTTTTGGCTTGGAGTGGGAACCGGAAACTGGAAAGAAGCCTACCATACGGCCTACCTTGAGAATAAAGCGCAGATGGATCCTGATCGTTTTGCGGATGCACACAACCAATACTTGAATTATATGGTGAAGTTTGGACTTATCGGATGTCTTTGGATTTTATTCGCAATTGCCTATCCGGTAATTTGGACTGGAACCTATCGAAATCCGTTCTTTCTTTTATTTCTGATTAGTATGGCTATTGCAAACTTTGGCGACTCCAATTTTGAAACGCACGTTGGAAGTAGCTTCTTTGCCTTTTTCTATTGTCTTTTTATTCGAGGGGTAAACAACGAACAATAACGAAATAGCTTTTGCTTGATGATGTCCATGCTTTGTGCCTAAAGTATTCGATCACTGCTTGTTTCTTTTCAATTTTAATTTAGCAGAAAGCTTCATATTAAAATGAAAACATTCTTTTCTTTCTGCTGTTATGTTTAAAAAAAGTAGAAAAAAGAACGTATGGAAAGAAGAAATTTTATCAATCTAGTTGGAAAAATGGCCGTGGCAGCCCCCATTATCGGTTCAGGTTTGGTGGCTTGCGGTAGTGAAAGTAAAAAAGAAGTTTTCAGCGGACATCAGTTTCCTGATCTTCCTTATGCTTACGATGCCCTTGAACCAAACATTGATGCACAAACCATGGAGTTGCATTACGACAAGCATCACCGAGGCTATTTTGCTAAGTTCATGAAAGCCATTGAAGGCACAAAACTGGAGCAAACACCAATGCCATCAATTTTTGCAAAAATTGATCAACACGGTGAGGCTGTCCGGAACAATGGTGGTGGCTTTTACAATCACCAACTCTTTTGGGAAAACATGAGTCCGAACAAAACAACCATGGATAATCAGCTTAAGGCTGCCATCGAGGCTGACTTTGGCTCGGTTGAAGCATTTAAAGAGCAATTTGAAGGAGCGGCAAAAACGCAGTTTGGAAGTGGATGGGCCTGGCTTTCATTGGGCGCCAATGGTAAATTATTTGTTTCCTCCACAGCCAATCAGGATAACCCCTTGATGAATGTAGTGGAAAAACAAGGTACACCGCTATTGGCTCTTGACGTTTGGGAACATGCCTATTACTTAAATTATCAAAATCGCCGGGGCGACTATGTCGGGAACTTCTGGAATATCATTAATTGGGACGAGGTGGGCAGACGCTACCAAAACTCCTTATAATAACCGGTTTTTAGCCGGTTTTTTTGTTACTTTGATAATTCAGAATTGAAGTAACTATGATTAGAAATATAAGTTTGGTAGGAGCCGGAAACTTAGCCACCCAACTGGGTAAAGCACTAAAACAGGCCGGACTCCATATAAACCAGGTCTATAGCCGAACCCAAAGTTCAGCCCAAACCTTAGCCACTGTTTTAGATTGTCGGTACACCATCGATTTGGCTCAGCTGGAAGAGACAGATTTAATTATTGTTTCAGTAAAAGATGATGCATTGGAACAGGTTTTGGACCAGCTCAGACACCACGCCTGGGTGGTACATACTGCTGGAAGTGTTCCGATGAAATTGCTGGCTTCTTATGTTGGCGAGTACGGTGTTTTTTATCCCCTTCAAACATTTTCTAAAAAGCGGGATGTCGACTTTACAAGTATCCCGATTTGTTTGGAAGCCAGCACTGCGACATTTTATGACGAGCTGCATAAACTGGCTGGTCGTTTATCAGAAACGGTACGATCCATTAATTCCGAAGAACGGAAAGTTCTGCATTTGGCAGCTGTTTTCACCTGTAACTTTGTGAATCATTTTTATCATCTGGGGGACAGTCTTTTAGAAGAAAGGGGAATGGATTTTGAATTATTGCAACCCTTGATTCTTGAAACAGCCCTAAAAGTAAAAGACTTGAAGCCCAGCGATGCGCAAACTGGCCCAGCTGTGAGGTTTGATGAAACAATCATCAATAAACACCTGCAATTATTGGCTGACAAGCCCGAATTACAGAAAATCTATAGCTTTGTCTCTGAAAGCATTTATAAAACTAAAAATAGCAACTAATACCATGGTGTTTTTTAAAGATAAACTGAAGCAAGTTAAAGCACTTATTTTTGATATTGATGGCGTGCTATCGTTGGATACCATGCCCCTGAACGAGCAAGGAGTTCCTGTTCGGACGGCTAACGTAAAGGATGGCTATGCCATTCGAAATGCATTGAACATGGGGTACCAGGTGGGAATCATAACCGGAGGAAATCTGGAATTGGTTCAAACACGTTACGAGAACCTCGGAGTGGAGCACATCTACATGGGCGTGCGCGACAAAATGAAATGCCTCCATGATTTTATTGAAAAAACAGGTGTTACCATGGAAGACGTGCTCTACATGGGCGATGACCTGGTCGATTACGAGGTCATGCAAGCCGTTGGTGTGGCTGTTTGTCCCTTGGATGCTGTCAGCGAAATAAAGGAAATTTCTTCTTATATTTCGGATAAGAAAGGGGGAGAAGGCTGTGCCCGTGATATCATCGAACAGGTAATGAAGGCACAAGATACCTGGATTAACGAACATTCATATTTTTGGAGATCAACCTAATGGTACTACAAAATTTAGAAAATTATCGGCTGGTATTGGCTTCAAAGTCGCCTCGGCGTAAGCATTTGCTGGAAGAACTCGGTCTTAATTTTGAAGTTCATGTTTCAGATGTAAAGGAGTATTTTCCGCCGGAGCTGGGAATGACCGCTATTCCCGAGTATTTGGCCGAGCTGAAGGCAACTGCCGTGCGCAAACAATTGGGCGATAATTGCCTGGTTATTGCTGCCGACACCATTGTCTGGAAAGATGAGGAAGTCCTTGGAAAACCGGCAACAAAACAGGAAGCCATTGACCTGCTCAAGCATTTATCCGGAAGCCAACACCAGGTAATTACCGGGGTTAATATTCAATCGGCCAATCGAAAATATTCGTTTCATGCGGTAACCGAAGTTTGGTTTGATGAACTGGCCGATGATGAAATTGAATACTATATTGAGCGTTGCCAACCCTATGATAAAGCAGGTGGATACGGAATTCAGGAGTGGATTGGTTTTGTTGGCGTCAATAAAATTGAAGGTTCCTTCTTCAATGTAATGGGACTTCCGGTTCATAAAGTATATCAGTTCCTGAAGAAATTCTAGGGCGCAAGTTCCTTGCTTATCGATAACCAACACCACAATTCCAAAGCGTGTTGCTGAATTTGTATTGCAGAAAAATTACCTATAAATGAAAAAATTAATTCTTTTTGTTTTTGTGTCAATGCTTTGTTTTTCAAGCATGGCAAAAGAGGGAATGTGGGTTCCCACCTTACTGGAAAAATATACCATCGAAGAAATGCAGCAGATGGGCTTTCGCCTGAGTGCTGAAGACGTGTATAGTGTTAATCAGAATAGTTTGAAAGATGCCGTGGTCATTTTCGGAAGAGGATGTACCGGCGAAATGATTTCCGATAAAGGCTTGCTGCTGACCAATCATCATTGTGGTTATTCGGCCATTCAGTCGCATAGCTCGGTAGAGCAGGATTACCTGTCCAATGGTTTTTGGGCCATGTCGCAGGAAGAGGAACTGGCTAACCCGGGATTGACTGCCAAATTCTTGGACCGGATGGAAGATGTGTCTGATTCTGTATTCGCAGGGACTGAACAGTTGGAAGGCGATTCCTTGCAAGCCAAATTGGATTACAATATCCGTCGGATTCAGCAACAGGCATCGGAAGAGGGGAAGTATGAAGCCATTGTTAAACCTTTGTATTTCGGCAACCAGTACTTTTTATATGTGTATCAGGTTTTCACTGATGTGCGCCTGGTGGGGGCTCCGCCATCGGCTATTGGGAAGTTTGGTGGTGACACCGACAACTGGATGTGGCCCCGTCACACCGGCGATTTTTCCATATTTCGCGTGTACGCCAATGCCAATAACGAGCCGGCTCCTTATTCGGAAGATAATGTACCCTACAAACCCAAAAACTGGTTGCCAATTTCAATGAACGGAGTTCATCCGGACGATTTCATGATGTTGATGGGCTATCCGGGAACCACGCAGCAGTACCTGCCTTCGCAAGCGGTGGATATGATAATCAACCAGAGTAACCCGGATCGGATCAAAATCCGAACTGCTATTTTGGATATCTTTTCAAAGCATATGGAACAGGATCCGAAAGTACGCATTCAATATGCGTCGAAGTATGCAAGCACCAGTAACTCATGGAAACGCTGGAAAGGGGAAATTCGCGGGTTGAACCGACTGAATGCCATCATGGTAAAGGAAGCTTACGAAGCTGACTTTGAGGTTTGGTATATGCAGAACGATACCTTGGAAGAAGCTTACGCTTCGGTGTTGCCTCAGTTTGAACAGTTGTATATCAACTTGCAGCCTTATGAAAAGGCGAATAATTATTATCAGGAAATTGTTTTTAAAGGAATTGATATTTTCAAACTGGCAGAAAATTTCCCCCGCAATGATAAAGGCTGGAATAGACTGGACGGAGAAAAGCAGGGACTTGTTCGGAAAGCGCTGGATCAGAAAATGACGGACTATTTTGATGATTATGACCTGGGCACCGATCAGGAACTTTTCACCGAATTGCTTCGGCTTTTGCGAGCTGACCTGGATCAAAGCTTTTTGCCAAAGGAGTTTACCGACTTGCTGGCGAAGTACAATGACGAGAAACTGATTCGTAAAGTGTATCAGAAATCCGTTTTAGCTGATGCTTCCAAGTTAAAGGAGATTGTAGCTGAATTTGATTCCAAAGCCATTGATAAACTGCAAAAGGATCCGGTGATAAAATTGTACAACGGCTTGCGTCAGCATTATCAGCAAAATATTGAGCGTGTTTATCAAGATATTAAAAGCAACATAGCCCGTGTGCAAAAACAATACATGAAGGGCATTATGGCCATGGAAAAAAATGCACAACTCTATCCCGATGCGAATTTTACCATGCGTGTCGCCTATGGTAAGGTTGAAGGGTACCAACCGCGTGATGGTGTTGAATATTCTCATCACACAACTTTACAGGGAATAATGGAAAAATACCAACTTGGAAATCCTGACTATATAGAGGTTGAAAAGCTGAAAACACTTTACGAAACGGCTGATTTTGGCGAATACGGAGAGGATGGGCAAATGCCTGTAGCTTATACAGCCTCTATTCATTCAACGGGTGGAAATTCCGGAAGCCCGGCCATTAATGCCAAAGGACAATTGGTTGGATTGAATTTTGACCGTTGCTGGGAAGGCACCATGAGCGACATCATGTTTGATCCGGATCAGTGCCGCAACATTATGGTCGACATTCGCTACGTTTTGTTTATCGTTGATAAGTTTGCCGGGGCAGGTTATTTGCTGGACGAAATGGATTTGATCCGCGAATAACTTAAGTCTATAAAAAAGTATGGAGGAGATGGTCTTTTCGAAGGCCATCTCTTTTTTTTTTGAAAAAAGGATTCAGCTCGAAATAATATTCCGGTTTACACGATGCGTGCTTGAAGGATTAATTACCAAAGCGGTAAA
Organism: Sunxiuqinia rutila; assembly: GCF_050589705.1. Lineage (NCBI taxonomy): Bacteria > Pseudomonadati > Bacteroidota > Bacteroidia > Marinilabiliales > Prolixibacteraceae > Sunxiuqinia > Sunxiuqinia rutila. The sequence goes on along the minus strand of NZ_JBNGOT010000003.1, from coordinate 450,342 downwards.
TGAGTGACAGCTGTTGTGATTGATCCAGGTCGTTTCCGTCAAGCAGATGCAACGACAGGTTGAAGCGGCCTTCCACATGCTCGCTGGAAATGAAACGCCAAATAAAATCGGTTCGCCAGTAGCTGTCAGCATCGTAAAACCGATCACCATTCATTACCCGGTGTCCAGCGCCCACATGCAGGGTAGAGCGTAAGGCCAACTGTTTCACTTCGCCATACAACTCGGCCAACAAGCTGCTGGAATTTTCATAGCCATCAGAAACATGGCGCTCTCGATGCTTGGAGTGAAGTAAACCCATTTTCAGGTAGGAATTGTGAATGGGGAGCAGCTGATCAAGGTCGGAACCCACAAAAAAAGCAGCCGCCAGGTTGTCGTGAATATTTTCCCCTTCCGGACGCAGGCTGGTGCCGGCATAATGAAAGAGGGTAATGTAATTCTGAAAGAAAAGATGTTGTTGACGCATTTCGCCCGAGAAACCGGCCATAAAAGTTTCACGCTGACTGACGGTTTGGTGTCCGGTCCAGTCTACAAAGGCACTCTGATGGCCCCAGTCCCAGTTGTATTTACCGTACAAGCCTTCAATATTGGGGCGGTAGTACAAAAAGGTGTCGGTAATTAAGGCCAACGGAAAATCAATCAGTCCCATGCGGGGGAAAGCCCCGAAGTAAAATTCTTTTTGCTCATCCGAATAATGATAATACGCTGTCAGCTTCGGTTTCTGATCCGCAATTTCACTGCCAAATTCAAACAAATGACTCAGGCCGATTCGGAATTCATGCACGCCATCGATGGTTGTGCCAACGGCAAAACTGCTTCGTTCTCCAAGGATGGTTTGCGAGTTTGCTACTCCGCTAAAATATTCCCGGTTATCGCCAATTCCGTGAAATAAAACATCATATTCAAATTTTTGAGCAAAACTACCAAAGGCAGTAAACAGAAGAGTAATGACAAGGATTACACGCATGATTCTAAAGAATTGAATGGTTGATTTGACCCGTTTTCAGGTCGTTCTACAAAGGAATAATAAAATTTTGAATTATAGGAACTCCAACAGGCATCAATCACACAGAATATACATGTCGCGTTTGGCGTTGATGCACAGCACAGGAAGGTGCCCCGCCTTTTTCAGAATTTTTGTTTCCGGAAGCCCGATAAGAAGATCAATCAGGCTGATGTTTTTACTCGATGGTATGATTAGTAAGTCATACTTTTCCTTGTGGCATTGTTCAAGTGCGCGGTGTGGAAGCCCAAAACTGTTTTTTGGGGTGCTGGTTTGTTGAAAATCAATCAGCAGTTTGGTATATAGTTGGGTGATAAACTTTAAGTTTTTGCCGATCATTTTAGCATGATCTTTCGGCTTTTCAGTCGCACCTAAAATGGTGACATCCGCTTGGTTGAATCTTCCAAAATAGCTGGCCCACAGTGAGGTGTCTTTCATTACTTTCCGAAAATCAATAGGCAGCATCACTTTTTTGTAGCGAAGTGATTCGGGAGTGTGTCCCTGCACAAATAAAAACGGAATCTGGCTGATCTGTAAAGCCTTGAGTTTGCCTTTCAGCTTTTCGGAGGTCAACACCAGCATCACGCCATCGTATTGTTCAGCAACACGGTCAATGCAGTTGGCCAGGTCTCCTTTCAGAGTCAAACTGGACATGGGAATGGTGGACACATCTTTTTTCAAACGGTGAATAATGGTGGTTAAGGCCTTTTGCACTGCCAGTTTATCGGCTTTGCCCTTTTCCTGTAAGGGGTGAAACAAGCACAACTCTTTTCGAAAAATACCGGCTATCCGCAATCCATGGACGATTGCGTCATTCATCGACTCGGAGAAGTCGCAGTGAACCATGATTCTTTGTTCGGTGATGTTTCCCATTGCTAATGGCAAAACTATTCAAAAAAAAGAACTTGTAAAATGCCATTTCCTGCAGCCCGTCTTTTTTGCGGATTATTTTCTGCTTCATCCTGAATAATATCAGGAGCTAAGTGCAGGGAATTCGTATTTTTGATAAAAATAAACTGAAAATATGCTGACACGAGAACTCATCTGGCCGAAAAGCATTGCTGTTATTGGCGCTTCAAACGATGTGGCTAAGCCCGGAGGAAAACTGCTCAAAAACCTGATCGATAATAATTTTGATGGTGACTTGTATGTCGTCAACCCCAAAACAGACTTGGTTCAGGGGCTAAAAGCTTTTCGGTCGGTTGCCGAACTGCCACCGGTTGAAACGGCCGTGCTGGCTGTGCCGGCCAAACTATGTCCGGACATCTGTTTGCAGCTGTGTCGCGACAAGAACACCAAGGGCATCATCATTATTTCAGCTGGATTTAGTGAGGAAAGCGAAGCCGGTAAAAAGCTGGAACAGGAAATTGTGGAGATTGTCAATCACTATGGTGCCTCCTTAATTGGGCCAAACTGCATCGGAATTATCACTCCGGCTCATGCCAGTGTGTTCACCACGCCAGTTCCCAAACTCGACCAGATGGGCTGCGACTTTATTTCGAGTTCGGGCGCTACTGCGGTATTCATTATGGAATCGGGTATTCCCAAAGGCCTTCATTTTGCCAGTGTTTTTTCTGTGGGCAACTCCGCCCAGGTAGGAGTTGAAGATGTGCTGGAGTTTATGGACGATGTGTTTGACCCAAAAACCAGTACACGTGTCAAATTACTTTATATTGAAAGCATCCAGAATCCGGATAAGCTGTTGAAGCACGCGTCTTCGCTCATCAAAAAAGGCTGTAAAATTGCGGCGATAAAAGCCGGAAGCAGCGATGCCGGAAGTCGTGCAGCATCGTCACATACCGGAGCTATGGCTAGTTCAGACTTGGCGGTAGAGGCGCTTTTCCGAAAAGCGGGAATTGTGCGTTGTTACGGCCGCGAAGAGTTGACCACTATAGGTTGCGTATTTATGTGTAAAGAAATGAAAGGCAAACGCATGGCGATTATTACCCATGCCGGCGGCCCGGCAGTGATGCTGACAGATGCGCTTGAAGCCGGCGGTCTTAAGATTCCGCAGATTCAGGATTCGCCGGCCAAGGAGAAGCTGAAAGAAGAGTTATTCCCTGGCTCTTCGGTTGAAAATCCTATTGATTTTCTGGCAACCGGCAATGCGGAACAGCTGGGGGCAATTATTGATGCCTGCGACAATGATTTCAGAGAGGTGGATGGTATGGCTGTTATTTACGGAAGCCCCGGTTTGTTCCCGGTTGGCGACGTGTATGAGGTGCTCAATAAAAAAATGCATACGTGCAAAAAACCGATTTATCCCATCTTACCTTCAGTAATTAACGTTAGCGATGATGTGGCGTATTTTTTATCCGAAGGCAATGTCAACTTCCCGGACGAGGTTTTGTTGGGACGTGCTTTGGCTAAAGTAGCCAATACGCCCAAACCGCATACCGATGAGATTTTCCTGGATGGTGTGGATATACCCGAAATTCGTCGGATTATTGATCAGGCCGATAATGGCTACCAGCCGCCCGAAATGGTTCACCGGTTGTTTGATGCAGCTGGCATTCCACGTGTAAAAGAGTTGGTGGTTGGCACACCGGAGGAAGCGATAGAAGCCGCTGCAGAACTTGGCTGGCCTTTGGTGATGAAGGTGATTGGGCCGGTGCATAAAAGCGATGTGCGGGGAGTGGTGCTTAATGTGCACGACCAGGAAACGGTGCTGCATGAGTTTAACCGTTTGATGAATATTCCGGAAACCGAGGCCGTGTTGATGGCTGAAATGGCCTCTGGCATCGAACTGTTTGTTGGTGCCAAGTACGAAGATCGTTTTGGACATATTGTTCTTTGCGGCATGGGAGGCACCATGGTGGAAGTGCTGAAAGATGTGACTTCCGGCTTGGCTCCATTGGGGATATGCGAGGCTTCTTCGATGATTAAAAACCTGAAGTCGTATAAAATCATTAAAGGTTACCGCGGGCAGGAAGGCGCTGATCAGCGGAAGTTTGCCGAAATTATAGTTCGCTTATCCAGCATGCTTCGTTTTGCTGTGGAGATAAAAGAAATGGACATTAACCCCTTATTGGGAAAAGGCGATAAAATACTGGCCGTGGATGCCCGGATCCGAATCGAAAAGTAATTTTCAGTATTCGTGTCATTTGAGTTTGAAGAATTTGTTTCTTTTTTTGAATTAAGCGCGTGCTTCTCTATCTTGTAGAAAAAAATAAATTATGCATAGAATAATTGATGATCGTGACGAGCGCATGTGGGGAATGCTTTGTCATGTTGCTGCTTTTGCCGGCTTTATAATCCCTGTGGCAGGTAACATTATCGGACCTCTTCTTGTTTATTTACTGAAAAAGGACCAGTATGATTTTGTGGAAGATCAGGGAAAAGAGTCCTTAAACTTTCAGATTACCGTTACCATTCTGGGAGTTATTGCCGGAATGTTGATATTTATCGGCATCGGTATTTTGCTATTGGCCATTATCGGTGTTGCAGCTATGGTATTTACCATTATTGCTGCTCTAAAAGCGAATGAGGGCGAATTCTATCGTTATCCCTGGTCTATTCGTTTTTTGAAGTAAAAAAGAAAAAGTATTGAAAAAAGCCGGATCAATTCCGGCTTTTCTTGTTTTTAGTTACTTTTGCAGTTCGAAATTTAGAAAAACAGATTATGGCTCAGAAACCTTCAATTCCAAAAGGAACACGCGACTTTTCACTGGTAGAGATGGCTCGCCGGAATTATATTTTCGACACGGTTAAGGAAATTTTTCAACGTTACGGTTTTCAACCCATTGAGACGCCGGCTATGGAAAACCTTTCAACCTTGATGGGGAAATATGGAGAAGAAGGGGATAAGCTGCTGTTTAAAATTCTGAATTCAGGCGATTTTATTTCCAAAGTTTCTGAAGATGAGTTGCAGGAACGGAACAGCGTTCGGTTGACCAACAAAATTTCGGAAAAAGGTTTACGTTATGACCTAACGGTTCCTTTTGCCCGCTATGTGGTGCAACACCGCAACGAAATTTCTTTTCCTTTCAAGCGTTACCAAATACAACCGGTTTGGCGTGCCGATCGTCCTCAGAAAGGGCGTTACCGCGAGTTTTACCAGTGCGATGTGGATATGATTGGCAGCACCTCACTGCTTAATGAGCTGGAGTTGGTGCAAATCATCAACGATGTGTTTAATCAGTTGAACATTATTACGGTGGTGAAAATCAACAACCGGAAGATTTTGGCCGGTATTGCTGAAACCATTGGCGAAGCTGATCGCATAATCGACATCACGGTTGCCATCGACAAGCTTGATAAAATTGGCCTTGAAAAAGTAAACCAGGAATTGCTGGACAAAGGAGTGTCGCAGGAAGCTGTGGATAAGTTGCAGCCCATTCTTCAATTGAGTGGAAGCAATGCCGAAAAACTCGATCAGATTGAAGCAGTGATTGGTGGCTCAACCGTGGGGAAAAAAGGCGTGGAAGAAATGCGCACACTGTTTGCTTACCTCTCCGGATTTGAGTTAACCACTGAAGTTGAGCTGGACTTAACGCTGGCCCGCGGATTGAACTATTACACCGGAGCAATTTTCGAAGTAAAAGCAAAGGATGTTCAAATAGGCAGCATTTGTGGTGGTGGTCGCTACGATGACCTGACGGGGATCTTTGGAATGCCGGATGTATCAGGTGTTGGTATATCGTTTGGCGCCGATCGCATCTATGATGTGATGACTCAGCTGGAGCTGTTCCCGGATGAAGCCGTTGCTTCAACCAAGGTGTTGTTTGTCAATTTTGGTGAAAAGGAAGAAGCTTACTGTTTACCTATTTTAGCTCGTTTGCGTGCTAATAAGGTGAATGCGGAGATTTACCCGGAAGCTGCCAAAATGAAGAAGCAAATGACTTGGGCCGATCGGAAGCAAGTCGCTTTTGTAGTGATGGTTGGAGAAGAAGAAATTAAGCAAGGAAAACTAACATTGAAAAACATGAAATCGGGCGATCAGCAATTGGTAAGCCCCGAAGAACTGATAAAAATCCTTTCTGAGTAGTTTGAATTTGACGTTCTTGCTTGTATGCAGACAAGCAAAACCAGACCAATTGGGCGTAATGACCGGCCGGTAAAGGCCATTGGCAGCGACATACGTTGCCCCTGAACGGGACTCTTCTTTTTAAATTGAACAACGAATTGTTGAATGATTAAAATAAAAAAAGATGGAGTCTAATTGTCATTATATTACCCCGGAGCCTTTAAGTTTCCAGATTATTGAAGAAATTCTGGAAGAAAAGAAAAAGCTGATTCTTTCTGAGGAATCAGTTGCGTTAATTCAAAAATCAAAAGCTTTTCTGGATCAGAAACTGGCTCAAAGCGAAGATCCGATTTATGGCATCAATACCGGTTTTGGAGCCTTGTGCGATATCAAGGTTTCCAAGGCTGAACTGAGCAAACTGCAGGAAAACCTGGTGGTTTCGCATGCCTGTAATATTGGAACCGAAGTTCCGCAGGATGTTGTTCGCCTGATGTTGCTTTTGAAAGCACATGCCCTGGCCAAAGGGAATTCAGCGGTGCAGCTTAAAACGGTACAGCGCATCCTGGATCTATTTAATGAAGCTATTTTACCCGAAGTATTTGAGCAAGGCTCGCTTGGAGCCAGTGGCGACCTGGCTCCTCTGGCCATGCTGTTTTTGCCTTTGTTGGGACTGGGAACAGTCAATTATCAAGGCAGAAAAGTAAAATCGGCTGAAGTGTTGGAAGCAATGGGCTGGGAGCCAATCCGGCTGGAAGCCAAAGAGGGCTTGGCCTTATTGAACGGAACCCAGTTTATGAGTGCTCATGGGGTGTACACCTTGCTAAAAGCTTTTAAAGTTGTAAAATATGCCGATGTAATTGGGGCCATTTCCCTGGATAGTTTTGATGGGCTGATTGAGCCATTTATGGCGCAGGTGCAACAAATTCGGCCACATGCCGGACAGATTGATACGGCAGAAAATTTCCGAAAGTTGCTTGAAGGCAGCGAGCTGATCAACCGGAAAAAGGACCATGTGCAGGATCCTTATTCATTTCGGTGCATTCCGCAAGTGCATGGCGCGGTAAAGGATGCTGTGGAGTATGTATCGCGAGTGGTTGAAATTGAGATCAACTCGGTCACTGATAATCCCACGGTATTTCCGGACGATGATCTGATCATTAGCGGAGGAAACTTTCATGGCGAACCGCTGGCACTCTCGCTCGACTTTTTGGCCATTGCCATGGCTGAGTTGGCCAGCATCTCAGAACGACGAACCTACCGGCTGATTTCAGGAGAACGGGGCTTGCCCGAATTTTTGGTAGCCAATCCCGGATTGAATTCCGGTTTTATGATTCCGCAATATGCAGCAGCTTCCATTGTTAGTCAAAACAAACAGCTGTGTACACCGGCTTCGGTCGATTCCATTCCTTCGTCCAACGAACAGGAAGACCATGTGAGTATGGGAGGAAATGCAGCCACAAAAGTGTTGAAAGTAACTGATAATGTCTTGAAAGTATTGGCAATCGAATTGTACAATGGGGCACAGGCTATGGAATTCCGACGGCCGCTTAAAACCTCTGACTACCTGGCCGGATTTTTGGAAGAGTATCGGCAACATGTCTCCTTTGTACGCGAGGATACATTGATGTATGAAGGAATTAATGAAACAATTGCTTTCCTGGAGAAGGGGAAATTTGCATAAAAAAAAGAGGCCGAATTTTCGGCCTCTTTTAGGTTATCGTTTTTCACCGCGTTGTTTTTGTCGGTATTCACGAAGCATGTGCGACCGGAAATCATTTTCCATGTCGTAAAATTTAACCACTTTTCTGGGAGGTAGAGCTTTAAAGAATTTTTCGTTGTATTCTTTCATCAGGTCTGCTTCCTTTTGAAACAAGTTGATAAAATCATTCGAAATTTTTTTGAGCTGTTCTTCGTTTAAGCCTTCCAGTTCGTCCATGGTATGTCTTTCCATATGTCTTCGTTTCATATGAATCTCGAAACGTTTTTCTTCGAACTCATTGTAAACCGGCCAGAATTTTTGAGCCTCTTCTGGTGTTAACTCCAGTTTTGTGGTCAGGAATGCAATCTTCTCTGCTCTTATTTTTTGCATCCAGTCATCATTGCGTTTAATATCTGGCTGTGCTGCTACGTAGCTTGCTGTCAGGAGAAGGACTCCCAGAAATAAAATAAGTTTTTTCATCTTATTCATGTTTTTACTTTCAATTGTTTAAAGAAGCAAAGATTTCCGTTTCGTTCATTTCTGTCGATAAATAATCCAAAAGTTCTTCTGCGTCAACTTCCTCCTGAACTTCCTCTTCGTCTCCAAATAAGTCATAAAGAGAGTTTGTTGAGGCAGAAAAATAAGAAAATAACAGTTCATCTTCGGATAAGGTATTGGGTTTTTCCACCGATTCCTGGGATGTTTTTGCCAAATAGGAAGGCAGGAAAACACTCAGCGGGTAATAAACCAGCATAAAGATCAGGGCAAAACTGGCCGCCATGGCTAAAACAGGTTTGAGCATGCGAATGAGTTTGCCTTGGGATGAAACTTGTTCTGTTTCCTTGGCAATTCTCGCTTCTATGCGATCTTCCAACGAGTCAAAATAACCTTCCGGCACCTTAAAAGGTGGTTTGGAGGGTGGATTTTGCAATTCAGTCCATATGTCTTTCTTTTCTTTCATCGTTGCTTTGACTCTTTGTATTAAAAAAAGTTTAATGACTTTTGATTTTTTAGGTTCTACTCTTCTGATTTTAAGTAGTCTTCAATTTTTTTAACGGCATGGTGATAGGATGCTTTGAGCGCTCCGGCCGATGTTTCAAGAATCTTTTCCATGTCCTGGTATTTGATGTCATCATAGTAGCGCATGTTAAAAACCAGTCTTTGCTTGTTGGGCAGGCGGGCAATGGCTTTTTGCAAGCGGTACTGAATGTCATCGCCATCAAAATAGGGATCTGTTTCCAGGTTCTCCAGGATATAGGTGTTGGTTTCCTCGTGGCTGATAAAAGCCCGCTTCTTTTTTTGCGAAATAAAGGACAGCGATTCGTTGGTGGCAATTCGAAACAACCAGGTAAATAAACCCGATTCTTCGCGAAATCCTTCAATGTTGCGCCAAACTTTAACGAAGGTGTTTTGCAAAACATCATCGGCATCGTCATGACTCAGCACAATCTTACGGATATGCCAGTACAGCCGTTCTTTGTAACGGGACACTAAAGCACGGAAAGCTGCCTGCTTGGTACTTTCGTCTTTTAGTTCAGCTATAATTTGCTGGTCGCTTTTCATGAATTCGCCGGATGATTTTATACGATAGATTCGTTTTGTTCTTAAAAGTTTAATGCAGCGTCGCAATTTAGCAGCGCATGTTGGTTTTTTGTTGATGAAAAAAGGCCTCACACAAGAGGGCGATTCACGGCAGTGCTGCTCTCAACCCGTTAATTCAGACAGCATTGTTAAATTATTCTGCCGCTCAAAGTCTGGATGTCCAAAAATAGTCAAAAAGGATTAACTTTGCCCCTCAATTTTTAAGAAGAGAAAGAATGGCTTTAAAGTGTGGTATTGTAGGACTTCCCAATGTTGGAAAGTCAACCTTGTTCAATTGTTTGTCAAATGCGAAAGCACAGTCGGCAAACTTTCCTTTTTGTACAATTGAACCCAATATTGGGGTGATTACGGTTCCGGATGAACGACTGATAAAACTGGAAGAACTGGTTAAGCCAGAGCGTGTGTTGCCTACAACGGTTGAAATTGTTGATATTGCCGGGTTGGTGCGTGGAGCAAGTAAAGGCGAAGGATTGGGAAATAAATTCCTGGGGAATATCCGCGAAACAGATGCCATTATTCATGTGTTGCGGTGTTTTGAAAATGAGAATATTACCCACGTTGATACCACTATTGATCCGGTTCGGGATAAAGAAACCATCGATATTGAGTTGCAGCTGAAAGATTTGGAAACTGTAGAAAGCCGCATTGCCAAAGTTGAAAAGCAAGCACGTACCGGTAACGATCCGGAAGCGAAACGCATGTTTAAAGTGCTGTCGCTGTATAAAGAGACTTTGCTGCAGGGAAAATCAGCGCGTACGGTTGAACTGGACGAAGCTGACATGAAGCTGGCCAAAGACCTGCAGTTGCTGACAAATAAACCGGTGTTGTATGTGTGCAACGTGGATGAACCAGCGGTAGTGAATGGAAACGCTTATGTGGACGCTGTTAAAGAAGCCATTAAAGATGAGCGCGCAGAAATGTTGATGATTGCAGCTGCCACGGAAGCCGATATTGCAGAGTTGGAGGACTTTGAAGAACGTCAACTCTTTTTGGAAGACCTGGGCTTGAAGGAGTCTGGCGTGAATAAGCTGATTAAAAAGGCTTACGAGTTGCTTCAACTGGAAACGTATTTTACGGCAGGGGTAAAAGAAGTGCGGGCCTGGACCTATCATAGAGGATTTAAAGCTCCTCAGGCGGCTGGCGTTATTCACTCCGATTTTGAAAAGGGATTTATCCGCGCCGAAGTTATTAAATACAATGACTTTGTGACACTGGGCTCCGAACAAGCTTGTAAGGAAGCCGGAAAAATGGCGGTGGAAGGAAAAGAGTATGTCGTTCAGGATGGCGATATCATGCACTTCCGATTTAATGTGTAAGAAAAACAGCTTCAGAATATAGAAAAAAGGGACTTCGGTCCCTTTTTTTGTTGGTTAGAGCTGTTGGCTTGGATATTTCCTATGGATTTAGAATTGAAATAAATAAGCTTGATCGCTGGTTTTCCAGGAATGTTATAAAATATATTGCAATCGTGTTGGGAAATATTTTTTTAATTTCGGCATCGAATCAAAAATTAATACTAGTTTGACTATGAACCATGGAACAGTAGAAAGTATGCCTTTATGGTTATCCTTACCGTTTGTGGCTATGTTGCTCTTTATTGCAATAGGTCCTTTATTTTTCCATCACTGGTGGGAGGAAAATATAAATAAGTTAAAAGTTTCATTGATTCTGGGAGTCCCTCTGGCAATCGTTCTGATTGCTCGCGGCCTGCATCATGAACTAATCCACCAAATGCTTTTCGACTATGTCCCTTTCATTATTTTGTTGGGCGCCCTCTTTGTAATTACCGGCGGTATTCACCTGAAGGGTGATATTGAGGCCAAGCCGGCTGTTAATACGCTTTTTTTGGCTATCGGAGGTTTGCTTGCCTCATTTATGGGAACTACTGGCGCGGCGATGCTGTTGATCCGTCCGGTGATTAAAACCAACTCAGAGCGTAAGTTTAAAGTGCACACCATCCTCTTTTTTATTGCCATTGTAGCCAATGCCGGAGGAATGCTGACACCACTTGGAGATCCTCCCTTATTTCTGTTGTACTTGCGTGGAGCACCGTTTTCCTGGTTCTTTGGCTTGGTTGGCCCCTGGCTTTTTGCCAACGTGCTGTTGCTGTTGATTTATTTCATTTTTGATACTTACTACCACAAAAAAGAATCAGCAGAATCAATTGTGCAGGACCGCTCACATGTTGAGCCCATTAAGCTGACAGGGAATCTTAACTTTGTTTTTCTGATCGGGGTGGTATTGGCTGTTGCTTTTCTAAACCAGCAATACATTCACGCCATTCACGATAATCATTACCTGGGGTTTATTCGCGAAGGCGTAATTTTATTGATGGCCATTTTGTCATTGGTTTTTACCAACAAAAAAATGCGTTACGAAGAGAACAAGTTTACCTGGGCACCAATTATTGAAGTTGCTTATCTGTTCCTCGGAATCTTTATTACCATGGTTCCGGCTTTGTTGTACTTAAAGGAAAATGCCCATTCGTTTGGATTGTCGACACCCTTGCATTTTTACTATGCCACCGGAACGCTGAGTTCTTTTCTGGATAATGCGCCAACAGCCGTGTCTTTTCACAACCTGGCCTTAGGGATGGTCGATCAGTTTGCAGGTGCAAACCTGGTGGCAAATATTCCTGAAGTTTTGTTGAAAGCCATTAGTTTGGGAGCTGTGTTTTTTGGAGCCATGACCTACATTGGTAACGGCCCCAACTTTATGGTGAAAGCAATTGCCGAAGAGAATAAAATTGATATGCCAAGTTTCTTTGGCTATATCCTTAAATTCTCACTCATTATTTTATTGCCGGTTTACATTGTTACCCAGTGGATTTTCTTGTAGAAAACGAAATAGAATCAGAAAAAGCAGTTCATTGATGAGCTGCTTTTTTTTGCTTCAATCTTTCCTGAATTTACGTTTGGCGTTTGCCGGTCGCTGTTTTTTATGCGAAATGCTTGCTGGCTTTTCAGCTTTCGGTTCTTTCTTTTTCTGGGTTTGCTTCAGGTTTTCTCATTTACTCCTTGATCGAGATTGCAGTTTGCAGTCCTTGCAAATTGAGCAAAAAACACCTGTGATATGATGTTTGTGATATTGAAAATGAACTTTTATCGAAAAAATGTCATTTCAATCTTTGATGTGAAGTCAAAATGATTACTTTTGATTGAAGAATAAATCAAATTGATAACTCATTTTAAAAATTACTGGCAATATGTGTGGAATAGTAGGTGTATTTGATTTAAAAACAGATGCGCAGGAATTGAGACCTCAGGTTTTGGAACAATCCAAAAAACTTAGACATCGTGGACCAGACTGGTCTGGCATTTATTGTGGGGACAGAGCGATTATAGCCCACGAGCGTTTATCTATTGTTGATCCCGAATCCGGAGGTCAGCCCTTGTATAGTGAAGACAGAAAGCTTATTCTTGGAGTGAATGGCGAAATTTACAATCACCGCGAAATTCGTGAGCAAACCAAAGCTACCTATGCGTATCAAACGGGCTCTGACTGTGAAGTTATTTTGGCTTTGTATAAGCAAAAAGGCGTTGACTTTCTGGATGACCTGAACGGTATTTTTGCTTTTGCTTTGTACGATGAAGAAAATGATGCTTACCTGATTGGGCGCGATCATATTGGAATAATTCCGCTTTATATGGGCTGGGATAAGTCGGGTAACTTTTATGTTGGTTCAGAATTGAAATCGTTAGAGGGTGTCTGCACCAAAATTCAGGAGTTTCCGCCGGCCAGCTATTTGTATAGCAAAGATGGTGAAATCAAGCGCTGGTGGAGCCGTGACTGGATGGACTATGAAAATGTGAAGGATAATAAGGCCAGTGTTTCAGATTTGAAAAAGGCGATGGAAGACGCTGTGCATCGGCAACTGATGTCAGACGTACCTTATGGGGTGCTGCTTTCAGGAGGACTAGACTCTTCCGTAACCTCGGCATTGGCAAAAAAATATGCGGCCAAGCGCATTGAAGATGGTGATCAGAAAGATGCCTGGTGGCCACAGTTGCACTCATTTGTAATTGGACTGGATGGCTCGCCCGACTTGGTGGCTGCCCGCAAAGTGGCCGATCATATCGGCACCATTCACCACGAGATTCACTATACCATTCAGGAAGGGCTTGATGCGATCCGGGATGTCATCTATCACATCGAAACGTATGATGTAACCACCATTCGGGCATCGACTCCAATGTACATGTTGGCACGTGTGATTAAATCGATGGGGATTAAAATGGTGCTCACAGGTGAAGGGGCCGACGAAATATTTGGGGGCTACCTGTATTTTCATAAGGCGCCAAATGCCAAAGAGTTTCACGAAGAAACTTTGCGAAAGCTGAATAAACTCAACCTTTACGATTGTTTGCGGGCCAATAAGTCTTTGGCAGCCTGGGGCGTTGAGGGGCGTGTTCCTTTTCTGGATAAAGAATTTATTGATGTGGCGATGCGCTTAAACCCTGAAGCCAAAATGGCCGGAAATGGGCGCATGGAGAAATGGGTTGTACGCAAAGCTTTCGAAGATCTGCTTCCCGAGAGTGTGGCCTGGCGGCAGAAAGAGCAGTTCTCGGATGGTGTGGGTTATGGTTGGATTGACACCTTGAAACAAATAGCCAAAGAGCAGGTGTCGGACGAAATGATGACTCATGCCAACTTCCGTTTCCCGATTAACACCCCGCGATCAAAAGAAGAATATTTATATCGCAGCATTTTTGAAGAGCATTTTCCTTCTGATGCAGCTGCTGCTTGTGTGCCTTCGGTACCTTCAATTGCTTGCAGCACGGCCGAAGCCTTGGCCTGGGATGCTTCGTTTCAAAACAATGCTGATCCATCAGGACGTGCCGTTAGTGGAGTGCATGAGCAGGCGGTTATTTTTGAAAAATAGTTTTGGGAGAAACTTAAATTGAACTATCGCATTGCTGTAAAGGCAATGCACATTTTGCCAAAAATGAGTGAAGGCCGGTGTCAGAGGACACTGGCTTTTTCGTTTTCAGGCTGTGCTGAAAACGGGTTGAACCGAATAAACTGTGATCAGCATAAAACAGAAAGGCCGTTGGTTAGGCGGCCTTTCATTCATGAGTAACAAAAATGAAGAATGGTCTTCAGATTTGATCATGCGAATTAACGCAATGTTTTTCTTAATTGATGCTTCGCGGGCAAAAAAGCATCAAAAAGTAATGGCAAGTTATTGTTCCGGTTCAATCACTTTCTATTTTGGGTACAAATGGCGACAAAATTCTCAATCAGCTTCGGATTCAGGTATTCGGGGTGAAACTGGAACGTATACAAAGGCTTTTCTGAATGTTTCATGGCCTGGTTGTAACAGACCGCCGACTGGGCTAAATGGATAAAATTTTGAGGTAAACTGACGGAGTCATTGTGCATTTGCCGAACGGTGAAATGTTTGGAAAAACCAGCGAATATCGGATCCTCCTGAACAATTTCTACGGTACAATCGCCGGACTCAGGTTCACGGCTTCGTAGGTATTCAGCCCCGTACATGACTCCGGTGATATGGTGTCCGGCACAAATTCCCAGAATGGGGTTTGAAAAGGATTTGATCCACTGAAAATAAGGCTGATGATGTTCGACAATATCATCGCCCTGAGGAGAGCCGGAAATCAGTACGCCCTGGTAGACTGACCAGTTAACCTCAGAACAGGATGAGTAATTGATCAGATCATAGTTCACCCGCAAGCTTTGCAGAATCCGGGCAATGTTTTCGGCAAATTCGCTTACGTCTGGCTCTGCACTATTGATAATTAACAGTCGCATCTTTTTTTTATTTTCGAAGATAAAGGAATCTTATCGAATCAGAAAAAATGCCTGTAAAATTGAAGGACAGGAGGATGGGGCTGAATTATTTAATTATTTTTAGGGCCATTGAAATTATTCCTCAAATGAAAGTAACGACCAGTTTTTACCGTCTGTATCTGAAAATCAGTTTTTATCATTCCAATAGGGAGGACTTTAGCTAATGGCAGCTTATTGGGGTGAAATTGCCGCATTGTTAACGGCTGTGTTTTGGACCGTAACCAGCATGGCCTTTGAGTCGGCCGGGAAGAAAGTTGGTTCGCTGGCAGTTAACTTGATTCGTTTAATCATTGCTTTCTTTATCTACGCCATTTATACGCAGATTTCGCGAGGTATGTGGTTCCCTTTCGATGCAAGCTCGTATCAGTGGGGCTGGCTGGCATTATCGGGCCTAATCGGTTTTGTTATTGGTGACTTGCTCTTGTTTCAGGCGTTTGTTGTTGTGGGGGCCCGCATCTCCATGCTCATCATGGCCATGACACCACCTTTCACCGCCTTTATTTCGTACTTCATGCTGGGTGAAGTTTTGTCGCCAATGAACTGGGTGGGGATGGGCATTACCCTGTGGGGAATCAGTATGGTTATTTTGAAACGGGAGAACAGTGCCTTGAATGGCGGGGTGAAAATGCGAAAGCGCTTAACTTCGGCCTACAGCGTGTCGGGTATTTTGCTTGCCTTGGGTGGTGCGCTCGGACAGGCTACAGGATTGGTGCTAAGCAAAAAGGGAATGGGAGATTATGACGCTTTTGCTGCTTCACAAATTCGGGTAATGACTGGGATTGTTGGCTTTGGCCTGCTGTTGCTTTTCATGAAACGTTATCAGCGGGTGTGGGCTGCGGTAAAAAATACATCGGCCATGAAACGAATCAGTCTGGGCGCTTTTTTCGGACCTTTTCTGGGCGTGGCCTTTTCGCTGCTTGCCGTTCAGCACACCAAGGCAGGTATTGCCGCTACCATTATGGCCATTGTTCCGGTACTGATAATTCCGCCTGCCATTCTTATTTTTAAGGAAAGGGTCAACTGGAAAGAAATTATAGGAGCCATCATCACCGTATTGGGAGTGGCCGTCTTTTTTATCTGATGTTCTTATTCAATACCTTTATTTTCCTCTTCAAACTGATGCAGTAATTGCGCGTATTTTCCGCCTTGCTTTTGCAGTTCCTCGTGGTTTCCTCGTTCAATAATTTGTCCGTCTTCTAAAACAAGAATCAGGTCCGAATTTTTGATTGTGCTGAGTCGGTGAGCTACGGCAATCACCGTTTTTAACGAGAAAATATTGGCGATGGCCTGCTGAATGTACTGTTCCGTTAAGGAGTCTACTGCGCTGGTTGCTTCATCCAGAATAATCAATTCGCTGTTGCTGCAAATTGCCCGTGCAAACGAAATGAGCTGGGCCTGTCCTTTCGAAAGGTTGTCTCCGTTGTCTTGAATCACAAACTGGTAGCCTCCGGGCAGCTGGTGAATAAAATGGTTGGCAAAAACGAAGGAAGCCGCCTGCTTGACATCCTCCTGTGAAATGGATTCGCGCCCCAACGAAATGTTGAATTCGATGGTATTGTTGAACATGAAAATGTCTTGTTGCATAACCGATATGGTTTCGCGAATCTGCGCCAGTGGCAGTTCTGTCAATTCAATTCCGTTGATTTTGATGGATCCGCGATAGCCGGTGTAGGTTTTGGCCAACAGTTTAATGATGGTTGATTTACCGGAGCCCGTTGTGCCTACCAAGGCCAGGCGGTCGCCTTTTCGAAGTTTGAAGGAGATGTTTTTTAAAACATCCGGCGTATCTTCAGAATACCGAAAGGAAACATTGTTGAATTCGATTTCGTGGAGTGGCAGGGCTTGTGGTTTTGCCTGGCTGCGGTCTTCTGAGGGATCTTCCACTTGCTGCTCAAATAATTCATTGATGTGCTCCAGGGCCGACAAGGCTCGTTGGATCGTTGAAATTTGCTGGGCAAACTGTTTGACAGGTACAAAAAGCCGTTCGAGGGTTGTGACAAACACAATCAGCACCCCCATGGTGAAGCCGAAGTCCCAGATTTGAATGGCCCCATACCAAATGACCAAAGCCGTGGCAATGGAGGTGATGCCTTCAACCAATGAATATAAAGCCGAGTCGTATACATTCGACTTGTTTTGCGCATCGCAATATTGCTTGTTCAGCTGGTCATATTTGTTTAGAGCTTCCTCTTCCGCAGCATAAAGTTGAATGGTTTTCATGCCGTTCAGCGCTTCCTGCAAATAAGCCGCAGACTTGGCCAGGCTGGAGCGCGAACTGTTGTAGGCTGCTCTTATTTTTTTGCGAAGATAACGCATGACCAGAATAATGACAGGCACAACCAACAGTAACACCAAGGTAAGGCGCCAGTTGAGATAGAACAGGTAACCGACCAGCGCTAGTGTTTTGATGCTGTCGGCCAGCAGGCCAAGGATACCGGCAGCGAAGGATTCAGAGATGGATTCCATATCGCTGGTTAGGCGCGAAAGGGTTACTCCGATTGGTTTTTTATCAAAATAGCTTAATGGAAAACGCAGGGATTTACCAAATAGTTTTTTTCGAACGTCGACAATGGCCAGCCCGCCTGATTTGGAAAACGAATAGCTGTAAATTCCGTCAAAAAGCAGGTTGAGGATGAGGACCCCAGCCAGCAGAATAATCTGCAGGAGCAGGCCTTCTTTATTGCCCGGTACAATGTAGTTGTCTACAATATTTTCGACCAGCCATAAAAACAGAATACCTGCAATTGTTGTAATTGGAATGGACGCAATGCTGAAAAGGAGCCATTTTTTATGGGGAATAAAATAGCGTCCAAATCGCTGAAGCAATTGCCAGTCTTTTGTTTTTAATATTTTTTGAGTTGCGTTTATCATTGCGCTTGAGTTGTCGTTTTTTACTAGCTTTCCTGTTGCAGATTCAGTATTTCCCGATAGAAGTCTGACTGATTCTGGAGTTCCTGATGGGTTCCTTTGGCAGCCATCTGTCCGTCTTCAAGCACCAGCGTAAAGTCTGTTTTCTCCAGTACGCTGATCCGGTTTGAGATGACAATCAGGCTTTGTGCTGTTCGTTGTTCAAAGATTTGTTTGATCAGGAACCGTTCGGTATCGGTGTCAACTGCAGAAAATACATCATCGAGAATAAGCAGGTCGCAAGGCGTATAAAGAGCCCGGGCCAGGCTTATCCGTTGTTTTTGACCGCCGGAAAGCATAATGCCTTTTTCGCCTACCAGTGTTTTTTCGCGGTGTGTGAAGCGAGCCAGTTCATCGGCAAATGCACTTTTATAAATAACTTCATCGAAATTATTTCGTTTTGCAGCCTGAGACGATCCAAAGGCAATGTTGTTTTCAATGCTGTCAGAAAAAAGGAAAACTTCCTGACTAACGGTACGGACGGCCGACCGGATTACTTCACTTTTAAGTTCGGCAGCATCGTTCTTGCCAAAATAAATCATGCCTTTTTCCGGACGCAAATAACCGTTCAAACAGTTGATAAGGGTTGTTTTTCCGGAGCCAACCTGCCCGGTGATTCCAACAACCTGTCCGGGCTTGATGGAAAAGGAGATGTTTTGCAAGGCGGGGCGGTTGCCATTGTGGTAGGTAAAACTTAAGTTTTTAACCTCGATGCCCGATTGGAATAGTTGCTCTTTTTCCTGTTGAGGAAGCAACTGACGCTGCTCATCGGGACCTTGGCGATCTCTGATGGTTTGTAGACTGCTTATACCAACAAAGCCTTGCTGGAAAATAGTAAGCACCCAACCTAGCCCCATGATGGGATGGCTCAGCAGCGCTGCATAAGCGATGTAGGCTGTCAGTTCTCCAATGGTGAATTCCCCGTTGATGACGTACATTCCGCCAACCAGCAGAACTACAATTTTGAGAATCTGTCCAAGGTTGGCAAGCAGGGGCATAATAAAGGAGCGAATCCAGGTGATTTTCAGGGTTGCTTCAAACAGCGAAACGTTTTCTTTTTGAACTTCCTGCTCGGCATAGTCATAAATGTTGTAGCTTTTGATGACGCTGTTTCCCGACAGAAAAGAAATGGTTTTTCCGGAGAGCTTTTGAAGAATATTCATTTGCCGCCGGGTGTTTTTCACCATCACGGCCATCCCGATACGCACCACCACAAAAATAACTACCATCGGAATGATGCAGTACAAGGTGAGGATGGGGGAGAGTTGCCACATTTTGTATGGGGTAAGCGATAAAGAAAACAGGATGTTACCAATCTGTAAAAAGCCAAATCCAGTAATCATTCGCACTCCGTTGATATCGTTATTAATGCGGGAGATAATGCTTCCCGTGGCATTTTCATCGTAATAATCTTTTCCGAAGGAGGCTAACTTTTTAAAAAGCTCGCCTTTTAGTTGTTTTTCAATTAGCCGCGCGGGAATGAAAATCAGAATGCGGGAGAGCGAGCGTACGATAATCAAACTTACAGCCAGCCCAACAATAATCAGTACATTGGTGTTGAAGGCTGTTTCGTTGCCTGAACGTCCTGTGGCAATAAGGTCGATAGCCTGTTGAATGTATTCGGGAATGGAAACCGATATCCAGACGGTAAGGGCCAGGAAGAAAATTCCTCCGGTATACCACCAACGATATTGGTGCATGTAGTTGATTAAGAACTTTAGTTTTGAAAACATGCCTTGTTTATATGCTTTTGTATTTGCCGGATTGTTCCGACAGCAGATCCGTATTTTTTTATTCCTTGGGGCAACTCTGTAACTGTAACTTTTGCCAGGTGTATAGCAACTCCCTTACATCTTCGTGATACACGGTATGAAAGCGCTGCAATAACCTTTCGGCTTGAGTGATACCGCTAGCGGTAATGTCACGTACCGGGTTGAGGTATTGGCTTTCATCTTCGGAGCCCCACAGTTGCGATCGGCGGGTGAGTCCGTCCAGTGCAAGTTGGTATAAATGCTTGGCCGTTTGCCCCACATGGATGTTACCAGAGGACGCATTTAGTCCGGCTTTAGGTACCTGAGCCCGGATGGCCTGCATGTCTTCGACAGTCCATTTTGAGATGAGCTCATAAGCTTCGTTTCGGCTTTGTTCGTCATATAGCAAGCCAACCCAGAAGGCTGAAAGTGCTGCAATGTGATTGACACAGCTTGCATCGGCTCCGCGCATTTCAATAAACTGTTTGAGACGTACATCGGGGAATACCGTGGAGGCATGCACTTCCCAATCGTTGATGGTGGGCTTTAGTACGTGTTTCCCATCCAAAAAATCCTTAAAGGTCATTCCATGAGCAGGCAGAAATTCCTGGTCGCGATAAATAAAATACATGGGGACATTCAATAAGTAGTCCACCCAACGTTCGAAGCCAAAGCCTTTATCAAAAATGAAGGGCAAAAAGCCACAACGATCCGGATCCGTATCGTTCCAGATTTGGGCACGATAGCTTAAATACCCGTTGGGTTTTCCTCCGGAAAAAGGGGAGTTGGCAAAAATGGCTGTTGCAATGGGCTGTAAGGCTTGTGCAATGCGCATTTTCTGAATCATATCTGCTTCGCTGGCGTAATCCAGGTTTACCTGAATTGTTGCTGTATTGGTCATCATATCTAGTCCCAGTTTTCCCTTGGTGGGCATGTAATTCCGCATGATTACATAGCGGGACTTGGGCATCCAGGGAAGCTCATCGACCTGCCATAAAGGATCGACTCCCATGGGAAGGCTGAAAAAACCGAATTTCTGGCAGATGGTTTTTAGCTCTTCAAAATGCTTTTTGGTTTCAATGAAGGTATGGTGGATGGTTTTGAAATTTTTGCCCGAAAGCTCAAACTGGCCTCCGGGTTCCAGGGTGATTGATGCGCCATTTTGGCTGAGCCCGATAATGTTGTCTTGCTCCATGATGGGCTGCCAGCCATTTTGCTGCATGTGTTTTAAAATGGTTCGGATGCCCGTTTCAGAGGCGTAGTCCAACCGTTTTAAAGAACTTTGATCGTAGAGAAATTTTTCGTGCTCAGTTCCAATTCCCCAGTCTTCCGGGGGTTTGTTTCCCCGCTCAAAATAAGCAACCAGCTGTGATTTATGGAGTATTTCTTGTTGTTTCTCGATTTTCGTCATGGTACCATGAATAATTAATGGGAGCCTGCAATGTCATGCTCCTGTTGATTTTCCTTGTCCGCTTAAACGGGCAAGTGCCATTTATTTTGAATTCAGAATGCTGTCGAGGACGTATTTTTCTACCTGTCGGTTTTTGCCGATGTAGGGAAAATCGTGCATCGAGAGCATGGCTGGCGCATTAAGTTCGACTACAATGTAGTTTTCAGGAGATGGCGTTTGATCAATTGCCTGAATAATGATATCAATGCCGGCAATGTTGAGGCCTCCGGCTTGTGCTGCGCGGATAGCTACTTGTTTGTAAAAGTCCGGCATATCGTCAGTAACATCAATGCTATCGCCGCCCGTACTTAAATTTGAATTCTTGCGTAAATACACTTTTTCTCCCGGTTTCAAAATGCTGTCCGGATTCAGTGATGATGCTTTAAGGTGTCGGAGCACTTCGTCGTCAATCGTAATCTTTAACAACGGATGCCGGTAATCGGTTCCCCTGCCTTTATTTTTTAATTCAACCAATTGCCGGATGGTATGCTGCCCATCGCCTGATACATTGGCTGGTTCGCGATAGGCTATGGCACGTACCTCGCTATCAATAACCAGGAAACGGTATTCCCGGCCGGAAAAGAACTCTTCCACGATCACTTTATCGGAATACTGAAATGCCTGTTCTATGGCTTTTTTGAGCTCATCGGTTGTTTGGATGTTGGTGCTTACAGCAATGCCATGATCGGTATTGGCGGGTTTTACCACTGCCGGAAAGTTGATGACGCTAAGCTGCTGATCCGCATAATTTCGCAGTAACAAGACTCCTTGGGCTTGCCGGATGTTTTGCCGTTTCAAAAACTGGCGGGTCATCCACTTGTCATTCGAAATCCAATAGGCAATCAGGCTGTTTGCGTCTGAAATGGTCCCTTCATGAATGATATATTCTTTATCGTTGAAGGTAACCGCCAGTAAATTGTTATCGGCATCAATGATCTCGAAAGGCAGTTTGCGCCTGAGAATTTCAGCGATGATAATCTGAGTGGTTGCCTCAAAGTTTTCATATCCGGGAAGTGGGGTGAAATTGTAAGTTGAATTTTCCATCTCGTATGTCTCCTGTGTTTCTAACACTCAAAATTAGAAATAAACTATTGAAATAAGTTTTGTCAGGTAATTGAATATGAAAACAAGCACCTAAAATCTAAGTTCACACTTTGCTAATAAAGTGTCGTTAAAAGAAGTTATCGCTGGTTTCTATTGTCGCGCAGAGGCGTTGAGCCTGTTTCTGTTAAGCGAAACTAGAATCGTAAAATTGTGGAAAATTAGCGGGAAGTAATTAGGCATTAATAATGCGAGTCTGTTGATTTGTCGCGGAATAATTTTTGAAACACCATGACTGCCACTCCTTTGAGTCCGGAATGTTCTCCAAGTTCGGAGATCTCAATTCGAATATCCTCAATAATGTTATCCAGACAGTATTGATTTAACGCTTGTTGAATGGGAATTAGAATGTATTTTCCGGCTTGGGTAACGGGGCCGTTTAAAACAATCAATTCCGGGTTATAAAGCTCGATGAGGATGGAAAGCCCCCATGCCAGATTGGAACTCAATTGATGCAGGAGCGAGATGGAAAGCTCATCTCCTCTTTTAGCATAGTTTGTAATGGCGGTTACATCCAGTTCTTCCGGTTTGCTGGCGTAACTACTGGTTAGTTGCGAGGGCGTTTTTTTTGCTATTTCGGCCTTGGCCATGTCCAGCAGCGTTTGTGTGGAAGCGATGGTTTGCAGGCATCCTTGTTTCCCGCAGGTGCAAAGCTTTCCTTGCGGTATTATCCGAAGGTGGCTGAATTCGCCAGCAGAACCATTAGCCCCTTGGTAAATTTGTCCGTCCAGAATCATGCCCAGCCCCAGTCCCCAATGCCAGTTCAGAACAAGTGTGTTTTTGGTTTTTTGGGCTTTTCCGAAAACGGATTCACCTAAGGCCTGCATCCGGGCGTCATTTTCAATATAGATAGGGATGTTAAAATGCTTCGAGAGTCTGGCTTTTACTGCTTGTGCCTTTGGATCCTTAATGGTTTTGTTAATGCCATTCACCGAGTCGATTAAGCCAGGCATACTTACTCCTAGAGCAACAATCTGGCTTCGTTTTAACCCCGATTGAACCAGCAGTTGATCGAAAACAGCTTTAGTATGTTCTAAAAAATGTGGATCATCAATATTGGTGGTGTACTCATGGATTTCTGTTACCTCTTTGTTGTGACAATTGAAAAGTGATGCCTTGGCTCTATGGTGCCCAACCTCTACGGCCATAATGTAATAAGCCTCAGATAAAAGACTGTAGAGTATTGGGCGGCGTCCTCCTTTGGAAGGGCCTATTCCCGTAATACATATAATTTTTTCAGTAATCAGCTCATCCAAGACAGCTCGAACGGTTGGTAAACTAACATGGGTTTTCTTACTGAGGTAAGAAGCTGGCTGCGGCGATTTTTTATAGAGATAACGAATAATCTGCATGCGCAGTTTGTAGTGTTTCAACTCGCTTATTTGCATATTGTCCGTATCTTCTTTCTTTCGCAGAACCATGTCGTTAGGTGTTACTTTAGTTTGATTGTTTACTTTTCAGTGAAAGTAAATCTAGTCAATTAATTTGAATTGCGAATTTACAAATAGATAAAATTAATCGAAAATTTTTATGTTTTTATAAATTGTTCAAATAAATCTTTTTGTGAGTTACGTTGTTTGTTGTCAGTGTCTTAAAGAACTTAGCATGCTCTTTTTTTTGTTTGGTCGCTGGGCTTTTGTTTTGTTTAATAATGAACTTAATTTCATGTTTTTGATGTTGGATAAGCGCTAGGGGGCCGAAAAAACGAGCGTTGGATGAATTCGAGAAAGAAGCATTAAACTTGCCCCGATAAGAAAAAACTATTTGTTGGAGTATGCATTCGAAAGAAAAGCAAGACAAAGTTTGAACGCTTCAAAATTCATCTTGCTATATGAATCTGTGTTTATTATTAGTCACTTTTTTCAAGGACTTTCACACGTTTTTTCATTTAGAGGTTAATTAGTGACAGGCATTCTAAAGAATTGACGTATGATTGATCCGATGGACCACATCGCTGCTCAGAGATTTAAATTAGCTGCTGCGGGTTGCGTTTAGTTCATGGAATGCAGGCAGACATGGTTGCCTTCGGTGTCTTCAAATACGGCATAATAGCCAATTTCATCTGTAATTTTTGTTTTGGGCTGAATGACTTTCCCTCCGGCCAGGCTTACCCGGTTAAGCACCAGGCTAAGGTCATTGCCAGCGTTCAGGTAAACTTTGGATCCCAATGCGCTTGGTGTATAGCCTTGCCCCTGAACAATGGCTCCGCCAACTCCGCGGGCGTCCGGATCCATTGGCAGAAAGCCCATGCGGTGGTGGCCCATCATTTGTTCGTACATGTCATAATCATAAATTTTGGAGTAGAAGGCTTTGGCCCGGTCAAAATTCAGGACGGGTATTTCGGCCCATACAACGGCATCTTTTAGTTTTTCCATAATCTGACGTTTTAGTACTTGTTTAACGAGTCTGTTGGTCAGTTGGTTTATTTCGGGCGAAAATAGGGTTTGAATTTTTTAGCCATTCAAGGGGATAAGATTATCTTTGTGGTTCGCATAAAAAATGGAAAAAATGAAACAGCGTCCGCTAATATTTATTACCAATGATGATGGAATTCAGGCGAAAGGTTTGAAAGAATTGTCTGAGGTAATGCGTCTTTTTGGAGATGTGATAGTTGTTGCACCGGAAATGGCCATGTCGGGTATGTCGAATGCCATTTCTGTGGATAAGCCTTTACGAGCCACCAAGGTGGAGGAGGAAGAGGGATACATTGCCTACAAGTGCAGTGGCACCCCGGTTGATTGTGTAAAACTGGGCTTTAATCATTTGGTGGAACGGCTTCCGGACTTTGTGATTTCCGGCATTAATCATGGCGCTAATTCATCCATCAGTGTAGTCTACTCCGGAACGATGGGAGCAGCCATTGAAGGCTGTTTGCATGGAGTGCCCTCCATCGGCTTCTCTTTGTGCGATTATGCGCCGGATGCCGATTTTTCAAAAGCCAAAATGTGGGTGGCCCGGGTTTTTCAGTCGGTTTTCGAAAAAGGCTTGCCGCCCTTTGTCAGCCTCAATGTGAACATTCCGAAAGGCAATATTGAAGGCATTAAAGTGTGCCGCCAAGCTGCCGGAAAGTGGGTGGAAGAATTGGAAAAACGCACGGATCCACATCAGCGGGAATACTATTGGCTGGCTGGTTATTTTAAAAATTTTGAACCCGACCAGGAAGGCACAGATATGCATGCGTTGGACAACCAGTTTGTGTCGATTGTTCCGGTGAATGTCGATATGACTTGTCGGACAACCTATGAGCAAATGAGAACCTGGAAGTTTTAAGATGGCAGGAATCGGACCCAATATCAATAAGTTGAAGTTTGGCTTTTGGCCGGGCTTGTTGCTGCCACTCATCATGTTTTTGGTGATGTATTTGGCGCGCTACAATGAAGTTCGTTTTGCTGAATACGTTCAGAATTTGTGGCGTTTTAACATGTTGGTCAAGTTGCTTACCCTTTGTGTGCTGCCTAACCTGTTGCTTTTTTTGTTGCTGATTAAACGAAAATATGACCTGGCCGCACGGGGAGTTTTGTTAGCCACCTTTTTATATGCTTTTTTCGTTATTGTTTCGAAAGCCCTTTAATTTATGAAATACTATTTTATAGCTGGCGAAGCTTCCGGTGATTTGCATGCTTCCAACCTGATTGCAGAAATTGTAAAACAAGACGCTGATGCCCGGTTGAGGGGATTTGGCGGTGAACGGATGGAACGTGCCGGAATGCAGCTGACGCGACATTACCGCGAAATGGCTTTTATGGGTTTTTTACCGGTTTTGATGAACCTGCGCACCATTCAAAAGAACTTTAAAACCTGCGAAGAAGATTTGCTAAACTTTCAGCCGGATGTGCTGGTTTTGGTAGACTATCCGGGCTTTAATCTGCGCATGGCTGAGTTTGCGAAAAAGCATGGTATTCGTGTATTTTATTACATTTCACCTAAAATTTGGATTTGGAAGAAACACCGGATCAAAAAGATCAAGGCCTTTGTTGACGAGATGTTTACCATTCTTCCGTTTGAAACTGATTTTTACAAGGGCTTAGGCTATGAGGTGAATTATGTTGGCAATCCGGTTTTGGATGAGGTGATGAGTAAGCCTTCTAAAGCTGACTTTGAAACCTTTGTCAAGAAGCATGATTTGAGTGGGAAGCCTGTTTTGGCGCTTTTGCCCGGGAGCCGCTTACAGGAAATTAAGTCCTTGTTGCCTCGTATGCTTGAAGCTGCTTCTGCTTTTACCCATTGCCAGCTGGTAGTTTCCGCTGCCCCCAACATCGACCGCTCTATTTACGATGAATTGTTGGCCGGTTACCCGGAAGCCTGCTTACTGTATAACCAATCGTACGAAATTATGCAGCAGGCAAAGGTTGCGGTTCTGGCCTCCGGTACTGTTTCTTTGGAAGCCGGTATTTTGCGTTGCCCACAAGTTGTGCTCTACCGGATGGATGGCGGTGCACTTTTTTACTGGCTTGGAAAGTATTTGGTGAAAATAACCTGGGTGTCGCTGGTTAATTTAATCTTGAGGCGGATGGCCGTTAAGGAACTTTTGCAACATCAATGTTCGGTGAAAAATATCCGCGCAGAAGTGGAGCGTTTATTGACTGATGAGGATTACCAGCGCCAAGTACAGAGGAGTTATGATGAGTTGCATCAACACCTGGGGCAGCCGGGAGCATCGCAACGCGCCGCTGCGATGATGATCCAGAAGTTAAACAAAATCAGCTAATCTTTTTTATCTTCGTTTGAGTAAAAAACGAAAGCATACATGTATAGTTTATTTCGAAAGGAAATCACCACATTTTTCGGTTCTCTCACAGGCTATTTAGTTGCCTTTGTTTTTTTAATTGCCAATGGCTTGTTTTTGTGGGTCTTTCCCGGTAATTACAACCTGCTGGATAATGGGTATGCCACTTTGGATGGATATTTTTCGCTGGCCCCTTGGATTTTTTTGTTCCTGGTTCCGGCTTTAACCATGCGTTTACTGGCCGAAGAAAAACGGTCGGGCACCCTTGAAATTTTGGTAACTCGTCCCATTTCTTTGTTGCAGTTGGTTTGGGCCAAATACCTGGCCGGACTGGTGCTTGTGCTTTTGTGTTTACTGCCAACCTTGGTTTATTTTTGCACTGTTTACCAGCTGGGTAACCCCGCCGGAAATTGGGATGCCGGTGCATCGTGGGGGTCGTTTATAGGTTTATTTTGTCTGGCTGCAGGTTATGTGGCTATTGGTTTGGCTGCGTCGGCCACGACTGACAACCCGTTGCTGGCTTTTGTGCTGGCGTTATTTGTTTCTTTTTTGACTTACCAGGGATTTGAGCTGGCTGCCGGTTTGAATTTTTCGCCGAATATTCGTGAAATGCTGATTCAACTTGGAATCAATGAACATTATCTGTCGGTTAGCCGGGGCGTGGTGGATTCCCGGGATTTGATCTATTTTCTTTCCCTTAGTTTTTTCTTTTTGGTGGTCACCAGTCTTTTACTTCAGCAAAAACAGAAAAACAGGAATCAGCAACTGAAAAAGCTGGCGATACTTATGGGCGGATTGCTTGTTTTGAACCTGGTGGCGGGATCCTGGTTTTTTCGGCTTGATCTGACTTCTGAAAAACGCTACAGCTTGTCTCCGGTTTCAAAACAATTGATTCAGCAACTTGACGCTCCCATCAAAGTGGATATTTTTCTGGATGGTGAATTGCCTCCGGGCTTTCGCAAACTGCAGCAAGCCTTGGTGGAAAAAATACAGGATATTAATGCCTATGCGGATTATCGGGTTCATTATGAATTGCTCGATCCGTATAAGCTGGTCAGTACTACCGAAGAACAAAACAAGTTGTTTGATCGCTTGGTGAGTCTGGGGCTTCGTCCAACGGATTTGCGCTTGCAGCGTGATGAAGGGACGGTTACGAAATTGATTTTTCCGGGGGCAGTCATTAAGTATAAGGATTATGATATTGGGATTAACCTGCTGAAAAACAATCCGTCCTTGTCGTCGGAAACAAATTTGAACCAGTCGGTTGAAACCTTGGAATATGAGCTGATGCGGGCGTTTAACGTTTTACTGACGGACAACAAGCCCACAGTTGCTTTTCTGCAAGGACAAGATGAACTAACAGAGCCGGAAACCCGTGATATGCGGCAAACGCTGACTGAGAACTTTCACGTAACCGACTTGCGTGCCGAAGCTCTGTTTCAGGCCGAAAGCTTACCCGATGTGTTGGTAATTGCTGATCCTAAGCAAGCTTTTTCGGAACAGGATAAGTTTTACATTGATCAATACCTGATGCGTGGCGGTAACCTGCTTTGGCTGATTGATCCGGTGCGCGTGAGTCTTGATAGCCTGAGCAGGGGAGAGACCACCCTGGCTTTTTCGCGCGATTTAAATTTGAATGATCAGCTGTTTCGCTATGGCGTTCGGGTTAATCCAAACCTGGTGCAGGATGTGGAATGCCTGATGATTCCGGTGAATACTGCTCCCGTGGGAAGTCCCCCCAAATATACACCAGCTCCCTGGTATTATTCTCCGTTGTTAAAACCCTCGCAGGCGCACGTGTTAAGCCGCAACCTGAATCAGCTGAAGGCCGAATTTGTGAGTACCATTGACACGGTTGGAAAAGATCCGGCCATCCGGAAATCTGTTGTTTTGCATACGTCCAACTATTCCCGGAAAATTCAGACTCCCTTGGAGGTCAGTTTACAAAGCATCAACCAGCCCCCAAGCCAAAGCATGTTTAACGAAAAGTACCTGATGACTGGTGTCTTGCTGGAAGGACAATTCCCTTCGGTGTTTCAAAACCGGATGTTGACTGACTTCAATACCCAGAAAATTGAGGTGATGGATCGGTCGAAGCCTGCACGCATGATTGTTATAGCGGATGGCAGTCTGATTGCGAATCAGGTTTCCAGGCGAAACGGCCAGGTTCAGATTCTGCCTTTGGGCTATGACCGTTATTCGCAGCAGACTTTCGGAAATAAGGAATTTCTGGTTCATGCCATCAGTTATTTGTGCGACAAAACAGGATTGATGTCTTTGCGGTCGCAGGCGTTTCAAATTCGCTTGCTGGATAAAGTTAAAATTCGTGAGCAACGCTTATTCTGGCAGCTGTTCAATGTGCTCATCCCTTTGGCCCTGATTTCTGTACTTGGCTTGATATTCAGTGTAATCCGACGTCGAAAATATAGTGGTTAATTACTTTGTATAAAATCTGGCATGAAAGCATAGGTTAGAAAAGGCAAAGTTTGTATATTCGTATGATTGTGCTAAAAAATCGTTCTGTAAAGGCACGGTAAAAAGACCAAAAGAATAAAACAGAGATCAAGGAAATAGCCGGACAACTATTATTCCGCAAGGATGATTAAACGGCGCTATTTTCAGAGAGTTACCATCGAAAAATATAAAAAAAGATAAACGAATGAAATTTGTTGTTTCCAGTACCGAATTACTAAGTCATCTGAATGCAATCAGTAAGGTGATTAGCTCGAAAAATACATTACCCATCCTGGATAATTATTTGTTTCAACTGGAAGATAATCGGTTAACGATTACTGCTTCGGATTTAGAGTCAACTTTAATTACCAGCCTTGATTTGGACAATACGGAAGGCAATGGTGATGTTGCTATTCCGGCCAAACTGCTGAATGATACCTTGAAGGAATTTCCGGAGCAGCCATTGACGTTCCAGATTAATGGAGATACATCGGCCATTGATATTTACTCCGAGAATGGAAAGTTCAGTATCGTTGGGCAAAACGGAGAGGATTTTCCGGAGCTTCCGGCATTGAAGGAAGAAGCGATGGCAACCATCGAAGTCAATCACGATGTTTTGTTGAATGGAATTTCGAAAACCTTGTTTGCCACCGCCGATGATGAGCTTCGTCCGGTGATGAACGGAATTTTTGTTGAACTGGGAAATGATGATCTGACTTTTGTTGCTTCCGATGCCCATAAACTGGTGCGTTACAAGCGCAGCGATGCCAAGGCTGAAGTGGAGTCGTCTTTTATTCTTCCTAAAAAACCGGCTGCTTTGTTGAAAAACCTGCTGCCGAAAGAAGAATTTGATGTAAAACTGCAGTTTGATGATAAAAACGCCTTCTTTACCCTGAGCAACTACAAGCTGATTTGCCGCTTGGTAGAAGGAAACTACCCCAGCTACAACTCGGTAATTCCGAACAACAACGTCAATAAAATGATTGTGGATCGTTTGGAGTTGTTTAATACGGTTAAGCGCGTTTCTGTTTTTGCCAATCAAGCCAGTAATCTGGTAAAACTACATATTGATGATAACCAACTGGTCGTTTCAGCGCAGGATATCGACTTCTCGATTTCGGCTGTTGAGCGTTTGAAATGTCAGTATGAAGGTGATGAAATTGAAATTGGTTTTAAATCTACTTTTCTGTTGGAAATCTTAGCGAACCTTTCATCGGCTGATGTTAAAGTGGAGCTATCCGATCCAACACGGGCCGGCTTATTGTTGCCAGCCGAAAAAGAGTTTGATGAAGAGGATGTATTGATGCTCTTGATGCCAATGATGATCAATGCTTAAATTGTAACTAATAGCATGATGAGAACCTAACAAGATTTGTTTTGTTAGGTTTTTTTTGTTTGAATCAGTCAAAAAATAAAATAGCGCCCTGCTAAGTGGCAGAGTACCAAATTGAAAGAAAGACCCATGAAATTAAACTTGAAGAATCCGTTGGTTTTCCTCGACCTGGAAACAACAGGGATCAATATTGTTACGGATCGTATTGTGGAAATTGCCTTACTGAAAATTCATCCGGATGGACGCGAAGAAGAGCGTGACTTGCGGATTAACCCGGAAATGCCGATCCCGGAGCATGTCAGTAAAATCCATGGTATTTATGATGAAGATGTGAAGGATGCCCCAACATTTAAGGAAGTTGCCAAAACCCTGGCTAACTTTTTGGAAGGAGCAGACTTGGCAGGCTTTAACTCCAACCGTTTTGATATTCCCTTGCTGGCTGAAGAATTTCTGCGGGTTGGAGTTGACGTTGATTTTAAGAAACGCAAGTTTATTGATGTGCAGGCTATCTTCCATAAAATGGAAAAGCGCACCCTTGCGGCTGCCTTCAAATTTTATTGTCAGCAGGAACTGGTTAATGCTCACAGTGCGATGGCCGATACCAAAGCCACCTACGATGTGCTGAAGGCTCAGTTGGATGTTTATGAGGAGACAGTGTATGAGGACAATAAAGGCGTAAAAACGAAGCCGATCCAAAATGATGTCAGTGCATTGAGCGAGTTCTCTTCGTATGACCGGAATGTTGATTTTGTGGGTCGTATTGTATACAATGAAGATGGGGTAGAGGTTTTTAACTTTGGGAAAAACAAAGGGGTACCTGTCGAAAAAGTTTTGCGCGAGCAGCCAGGTTATTTTGGTTGGATCATTAACAGCGAATTTCCGCTTTACACCAAAAAAGTGCTGACCGCCATTAAATTGAGAATGAAAGATTGAAGAGGCAGTGAGTAGCGGGACATTAGTGACTTGCAAGCTCCTTATGACGCGCTACTCCTTGCTCTGGACTCAAAACTCGTTTATATGAAAATCATTTGTATCGGACGCAATTACAGCGAGCATGTTCGCGAATTGAACAATGAAATTCCGGATGAACCGGTTATTTTCATGAAACCGGATTCGGCCTTGTTACGGAACAATGACCCGTTTTACATTCCCGACTTTAGCCAGGAGGTTCATTATGAGTGTGAGTTGATTTTGCGCATAAACCGCTTGGGGAAAAACATTGAACCCCGATTTGCCAATCGCTATTTTGATGAAGTTGGCTTGGGGATTGACTTTACGGCCCGTGATCTGCAAAATCAATTGAAAGATCAAGGTCTTCCCTGGGAAAAAGCAAAAGGTTTTGACCGCTCTGCCGTGATTTCAACCGACTTTGTGGCGAAAGAGAACTTGCCCGATGTGAATTCCATTAAGTTTCAGCTGAAGAAGAATGGAGATTTGGTTCAGCAGGGCGATTCGGCTTACATGCTTTTTGCCATTGATGAACTGATTAGCCAGGTTTCGAAATACTTTACCCTAAAAATTGGCGATCTGATTTATACCGGAACGCCAGCCGGAGTGGGGCCAGTAGCCATTGGCGACCGCCTGGAAGGCTTTTTGGAAGGTAGAAAGCTTTTTGACTTCGAAGTGAAATAACTCAGCAAGTAAAAGGGAAGATCCTTGATGAAAGAATAAGCCGAATTTTCAAGCCGACAGAGTGGGTGTGAAAATTCGGCTTTTGTGTTTGTGAGCTTGTTGGGTCCTGGTCATTCAACGAATATTCCAAATAGCTGCTTAATGCGCCGGAACGCCTGCTCAATGTACTTTAACGTCTGCTCGATGTGACTGAACGCCTGCTTGATGAGTCTGAACATCCGCTCGATGTGCCGTAACAATCACTCAATGCATCTGACCGTCTGCTTGATGCGCCTGAACATCTGCTCAATGAACCAGAACGCCTGCTCGATGCCTGAGAACTAAAAAGGCTGCCTTTTTAGAGACAGCCTTTTGTTGTTTTTTATTCTTTCTTATTCCTCCCAGGGAACTAGTTTTGACCGGTAATAGTTGATGCCCCAGGTGTCGTATTGCTGACCATGAGCAGCGAGGCGAACTTTGTATTCATCCCAGCTTTTTCCTTCGGCAGGCGACCAGCCAATTTCGGCATAGCCAGCCAGACGCGGGAATACCAGGTATTCCATATCGGCGCGATTGGTAACGGTTTCCGTCCACAGCGGAGCTTCAATGCCCAGAATATTTTCCCGGCTAATTTCTTTTTCCAGCTTGGTCGGATCCCAGTCATAACCCGTGTCAACCTCAATGTATCCGGCCCAGTGCAAGCCAAGCGTAGACAAGGAATCGTATTTCATGTCCAGGTAAGCCTTCTTGGCTGGCGACATGATGACTTTTACGCCTTGCTGAACGGCATTTTTGGCATTGTCGGCGCTTGACCAGTACTGCGCAATGCTGCGCTCGTCCAATTTAGCCAGGGTTACTTCGTCCCAGCCAATCATGGTTTTTCCGTGGGCATAAACCAGGTCTTGTACCCGCTCGATAAAAGGAATGTAATCCTCTTTTTTAGTCACATGCGATTCGTCGCCACCAATGTGGATGTATGGTCCGGGAGTTAATGACGCCAATTCGCCAATGACATCGTCAATAAATTCGTAGGTAATTTCCTTGTCGGTACACAAGGTGCTGAAACCAACCTCAATGCCGGTGTATAGCTCTGTGGCTTTGCCGTCGCAGTTCAACTCGGCATACGAAGCTAAAGCCGCATTGGTGTGGCCGGGCATGTCAATTTCAGGAATGATTGTGATGAAGCGTTCGGCCGCATAGTTGACCAGCTCGGTATATTGGTCCTGGGTGTAGAACCCGCCTTCGCCACCACCAACTTCCGTGCTTCCACCAATTTCGGTCAGTTTCGGCCACGATTTAATTTCGATGCGCCAACCCTGGTCATCAGTCAGGTGCAGGTGCATGATGTTGAATTTATAATACGCCATCAGGTCGAGGTAGTGTTTTACATCGTCAACCCCCAGAAAGTGACGGGCAACGTCGAGCATGGTTCCCCGGTATTCATATTCCGGGAAGTCGCGAATGGTTCCGGTTGCAATCACCCAGTCGGTTTGCTGAACACTGCTGCTGGCAATGGAAAGCGGCAACAGCTGGCGGATGGTTTGAATACCGCGGAAAGCACCTTCAGCCTTGTTGGCTTTCAGGGTGAGCAATTTTTTGTCGATTTGTAATTCATAACCTTCATTTCCCAATTCTGAATCATTGGTCAGGCTGATAAAAATCCCTGCCGAAGGCATGTCGCTAACAGCTTCAACCGGAAGTTGAAATCCTGTTGCGGGGGCAAGTTTGCTTTGCAGGTATTGGGCAGTGGCTTCCAGGTTGGAGCCCGCCTGAACATAGATTTTGGTTTGGTCTGATAGTCGGAATGCTTTTCCGGTAGCAGTAACTGATACAGGCTTCGGAATAACCTGGGTTTGGGTTAAATCGGTTGGCTCTTCAGGGGTGCACGAAAGCAGCCCGGCGAAAACGGCCAATAGGAGTAAAACGTTTTTGTTCATGGTTGATTAATTCAATGGTTCGTTCAAAAATAATTGGCTCTAAGTTATAAAAAACATGGCGATTATGAGAACATTTTAAGCGGACTGAAGTAAGAAACCTTTTGGCTAACGCGTTAAAATTGTTTGAGTTCGAGTTTTTTGAAATAAACCCGTGCAGCCTTGCGCACCTGTCCGGAAAGCAAAATGGCGCTGATCATGGTGGGGAAGGCCATTAGGGCAAAAGACAGGTCTAAAAAACTAACCACAACCTGAAGTTGCGACACGGAACCAACAACGACCAGGATAACCACCGCGTAGTGATACCATTTTTGATATTGGGTTCCTGCAACAAAGCTCAGGCATTTGCTGCCGTAATAGGGAAAGGCAAACATGGTTGACAGCGCAAAGAAGCTGACACAAATGGTCAGTAAATAGCTACCGTACGGAATGACCTGGTCAAAGGCTTCGGCGGTGAGGGTGATGCCGTCGGCCTCGCTGTGCTTCCAAACCCCGGTAATAATGATGGCCAGGGCAGTCATGGTGCAAACGATAATGGTATCGATAATGGGGCCCAGCATAGCCACGAGTCCTTCGCGAATCGGTTCGTTGGTTTTGGCGGCACCATGAGCCATGGGAGCGGTACCAACTCCGGCTTCGTTGGAGAACGCGGCTCGGCGAACCCCGGTGATGATGATGGCCCCGAGCGAACCACCAAGAACAGCGTTGCCGGTAAAGGCATCGTTGAAAATCAGTTTTAAACTTGGAAGTATTTCGCTGGAATTGGAGAAAATAATGTAGAGAATGGTAACAATATAAACGACGATCATAACAGGTACCACACGTCCGGTTACCTTTCCAATTCGTTTAACCCCGCCTAGAATAACCAGAGCAACAATAAATGCCAGCACCAGCCCGATGATCAGACTGCTGGTAAAGGATACCGGAATGCCGTTGGGCTGCAGCACCACATCGCTAATGGCCTGGGTGAGCTGATTGGCCTGAAATATTGGAAGCACGCCAAGCATGGCCGTAACGGAGAAGAATATGGCCAGTGGTTTCCAACGCTTGCCAAGGCCTTCGGTGATGACATACATGGGGCCACCCTGTATTTCTCCGGCATTGTCTTTTCCGCGGTACATAACCGCCAGCGAGCAGGTGAAAAACTTGGTTGAAATGCCGACCAGTGCAGAAATCCACATCCAGAAAATGGCTCCTGGTCCGCCTGTGGTAATGGCAATGGCTACTCCGCTAATGTTACCCATTCCTACGGTTCCGGCCAGGGCCGTTGCCAGTGCCTGGTAGTGGTGCAATTGTCCGGCTTCTTCAGGATCATCGTATTTCCCACGTAAAATCTGAATGGCATGACCAATGTATTTAATCGGAGCCAACCGAGAAATGAATAAAAAATAAAGTCCGCCTCCGAGTAAGAGGATCAGCAGAGGAGCCCCCCAAATGAGATCCGATAACTTGATAATGATTTCGCCAAATGCTTTCAAACGATTCTGATTTATGTTTCTGTTAACATCATTTTGATATGCGTCAAATGATGTTTTCTTTAAATTTTTAATTGATGAAGCCAGGCAAAGACCTTTGAACGTCCCGTACGCAGGAAAACAATTCTAACGGTATTTTGCATGGCCTTCATGAGTTTTGATTCAGGTCGTTTATGTTGAGGTGCAGGATGATATCCAACGTTTAGCACGTTAATATACGCTTTTTTATTTTTTCGAACCCTTGGAGCTTTTTCGTTCGTGGTTTTGAGCCCGCTAATGGGACTATTTTCTTTCCGGGAAGTAGCGGTTTATGTTTACTTCTGGCTGAATGGCCTGATCTTCGTCACACAGGAAGCGGGCAAATTGCCGGGCAAAGTAGGGCCCAAGCATGGTTCCTTTGGAGCCTAAACCGTTAAAAATGCCCAGCTGTGGGAAGTGGGGATGAAGCCCTAAAACCGGCCTCCGGTCGTGCGTGGTTGGCCGGATGCCAGCCTGGTGATCGACCACTTCATACGTACCTGTGAAGAATGTGCTGAGTTTTTCCGTCAGCTCAATTCGGGCATGTTCCTGAGGTGTGGTACTTAAATCATTCCAATCGTAGGTTGCACCAAGTCGGTAGTACTGTTCTCCTTCGGGCATTAAAAACATGGCTTTGTTGAGGATGAAGTTTTCGTTGTAAGTGGTCGTTTTTATCCGAAGCATTTCTCCCTTGGTATGTTTGAACTGAAGGTTTTTAAAGAATGGATTTTGGGAAACGGCATGGCCTTCACAGAAAATGACTTTTTGAGCTTCCAGGTCCTGGTAAATGACCCGGTTTTCCTGTAAGGTAAGTTTATTCCAGGCAACTTTCTCAAACCGAATACAGTTTTCCGATTGAAGCTGTTGGCGCATACTCTCAATCAGTTGACTGAGGTCAACACGTCCGCTTTGGATGACTGTGCCAACTCCAAACGGCGCCTCAATGTATGGGGAGCTGATTGGTTCCGGTTCCTGAAGAAGGTAGTTCTGAAGTTTGTCGTCAGCAACCTTCTTTCGCCAGAATTCATTTTCTCCTTTACCGAGTACTTTTTTGATTTGGAGCGGATAAAACAGGCGGGTACCAAATTCGTGTTCTAACTCGGCATAGGTGCTGAGTAGCTGGAGGTAAAGCTCATCAATGAGCCAGCTTTTGGTTAGGCGCCTGAAAACAACAGGATTGATCACTCCTGCTGCAACTTCAGAGGCTTTGGGCTGCTCCGGATTATCCAGCACCATGCATGACTTTCCGCGTTTTCTTAAGGCGTGTACAAGCAGGGTGCCGGCCAATCCTTGTCCGATAATCAGGTAATCAAATTTCATTACCCTTTAGGACAGCAGAAGTCCCAAAAAGTTCAGTGTTAAAAGGCCACTTCAATCAACACCGGAAGATGATCTGAAGGATAGCGCTGCTCGTAGGAGTCAGTCAGTACGCCATACTTCAGCACTTCAATTTTTCCTTTGACAAAAATATAGTCGATGCGATTTTTTAATTCACTGTTGAAGTCAAAAGCATTGTAGGTTCCTTCCGGGCCATAAGGGGCCTGTGCAGAAACTTTTTTGCTGTCGAAAAACTGGGTTTCGAGGCGGGCAATTGGCGCAGCTTCCGGCGTCAGGTTAAAATCGCCCATCAAAATAACCGGGTCATTTTTGGTGTTCAGCGAGTCAATCTTCTGAAGAATCAGTCGGGCGGAGTTGAGCCGTGCTTCGTCACCTACATGGTCAAAGTGCGTGTTGAAAACCCAAAAGGTCTTCCTTTTATCGTAGTCTTCAAACCAGGCGTACGTGCAAATCCGTTTGCAAGCAGCATCCCATCCCATGCTGGGAACCTCCGGTGTTTCGGAAAGCCAGAACCAGCCATGATCTTTCAGCTGATATTTTCGGCTGTTGTAAAAAATGGGCGAATATTCACCTTCTGCTTTGCCATCCTCGCGCCCAACACCAATTTGGTCAAAGCCGGGAAGCTGCAGGGAAATATCGGTTACCTGTTCGTATAAGGCTTCCTGAAGTCCAATAATGTCGGCTTCGTGAAAACGCAGCAGGTCGGTAACCAGAAGTTTCCGGTTTGACCAGGCATTAACTCCGTCTCCCTCGTTGGCGTAACGAATGTTGTACGTGACGACGTTGGCAGACTGGGCGAATATGGAATTTGTAGCTGATAAAAGGATCATGATTAAAAAAATCGAGGTTCTCATTGGTGCATAATTTAGTTTTGACAATAGTCGAATTCAGGATACTGACAATTGTGTTTGCCAGGGATGACGGTATGAATTTGGTTTTTGGATTGATGAAGGACAAAGTCATTGCAAAAGCTGATGATTTCGTCAAATTGCTCTACCATGGGCGAGCTGGCAATCCGGTGATTTTCCCCGCAAAGGGTATAAAGCCAGTAGGGTTTGTCGAGCTGATGCAAGCGGTCGGCAATGGTTTTTCCGCCGTGCAAAACCAGGTAGCCCGGTTTGTCTTCGTTGCAATAATGGTGTGGAGCGGAGCCATACGGAACCAGGTTGTCGCAGGTGCCATGAAAAAGCAAGGATGGAACGGCTGACTCTGCATAAATAATGGAGGTGTCGGGAATGGCTCCGGCCATTGAAATGACACCGGCATAGCTCACCGGTCCTTTATCCAGATCGTAGCAATAGGGCGGCTGATAGGCAGCCATAAGCACAGATTCGGCTCCGGCACTGCTGCCCGAAAGGATGATCCGATAGGGATCAATTCCCAGCTGCTCCCGGTTTTGAATTAAGAAATAGGTGGCATCCTGAATGTCTTCAACGGCTGCAGCGAATGTTTTCATTTTTTCATCAGCCGGACAATCGCAACCAAAGCCTGTGGGTGTGCCTTTGCGCGTGAGGCGGTAAGTGATGGAAACGACCACATAGCCACGTCGGGCTATTTTTTTGCAAAAGGCGGGGATCCTACCTCCGTCACGGGTACCTCCTGAAAAGCCACCACCATGAACATATAGTAGAACAGGACGTGTGTCCTGACTGTCGAAAGCCGGTGTATAAACATCAAGTTCCAGCTGCTGACCGTCTTTTTGAATGTAAGTAAAGGTTTCTGTTTGTACAGAGTCCGTTATTTCCTCCAGGTAGCGCTCTTGAGCAACTGTTGCATTCAGAGTAAAAAGAATGCAGATCGTCGAAATTAAAATCTTCATGGTTAATCATTCATTTTTAGTAATGCCAAGTCCAACAGGAATTTGAGTTCATTAAGCTAAAATAACTTACGTATTTTGCTCATGCAACTTTTTTCATGCCTGTCACTGGTATTACGGTTGTTGGTTTATTATTTTCTTCGGGATGAAAACCTCGCTAAATTAGGCAAAAATGGGAGTCGCAACAATTTAAAGTGTTGATAGTGGTGTTTGGGCTTGCGTAAATTTCTTTAATAAGCACCAAGGCACCATCTCTTTTGAGGAAATCGGCAGACTTCATTTTTCCATTTTGCCCGAGTGAAAGTTTAAATTGCGCGTTGGTTCAATCATTAAATTAGCTTGATGGCTGCCATTTTTTATAAATATTCAGCGCATCGGGGAATGGTTGCAGTGCCCGTTCAAAAATGCCCAGCGAATAGGCAATGGTTAACCCGTAGTTGGTGATAGGGACATCCGCTTGCTCGGCTCTTAAAATACGCGATAGCATCTCGCGTCGGTTCCACATACAGGCCCCGCAGTGAATGATCAGTTTATAAGAACTGATGTCGGCCGGAAAATCGCGGCCCCGGGCGTGCTCAATTTGTAGTTTTCCACCCACGTATTGGTTAAGCCACTTGGGGATTTTCACGGTTCCAATATCTTCCTGAATGGGATGATGCGAACAGGCTTCGGCAATAAGAACCCGGTCGCCGGCTTTCAGCTGGTCGATAGCCATTGCGCCTCGTACCATGGCGTTGAGGTCACCCTGGAACCGGGCAAAGAGGATGGAAAAGCCTGTAAGCGGGATTTCGGGGGGCGTAAGGGCCGCCACTTTGGTAAATGCCTGACTGTCGGTAACTACCAGTTTTGGGGGTGTGTTCATTCTTGACAGGGCTTCGGGAAGTTGTTGGTCTTTTACCACCATGCAAAAGGAGTCGCCATCCAGTAAATCGCGGATGCTTTGTACCTGTGGAAGAATGAGCCGACCTTTGGGTGCTTCCTTGTCAATCGGCACAACCAGTATGGCAGCTTCGCCCGGGCCAACCAGGTCAGCAACAATTGCCGGGCGGTTGATGTAATCGTCAGGGGCCGTTTTCAGAATGGTTTGGCGCAAGGAGTCAATTCCGGCTTTGGTGGTTGCCGAGGTTTCAACAATGGGAATTTTATCGGCCGTTAAGTTGTTGAGTAGGCAAGCTTGAGGCTGGTGCAGGTCAGTCTTGTTGAAAACGATGATTGTCGGAATCTCCCGTTCTCTTAACTCGCGCAGGGTTGCTTCTTCAAAGTCACCCCAAAGCTCGCTGGTCGAAATCAGAATTCCCAAATCGGTACGCTCAAAAACGGCCTTTGTTTTTTGAACCCTTTTTTCTCCCAGTGAGCCAACGTCGTCCATGCCGGCAGTATCAATAAACAACACCGGGCCAAGAGGTAGCAATTCCATGGGTTTTTCAACCGGGTCGGTGGTGGTGCCGGCTACGTCCGAAACAATGGATACTTCCTGTTGGGTTAGTGCATTCAGCAAAGAGGATTTTCCAACATTGCGACGCCCAAAAAGGCCAATATGTAAACGAAAAGATTTGGGGGATTTCATCTGTTTGCGATTAAGCCTGAAAAGTACGAAGGATCTGTTTTCTTAGCAATGTTTTTGCAAAATAATTCGCTGGTCAGCCTTGTGTGGAGGCATTTTTTTGGGGTCGACTTGGACGAATAATGAGCGCTTTGCTTGAGTTTATCTCCGGATAAAGCACGAAAAAAGCCGACTCAAGGTCGGCTTTTGATAGGTATGAAAATACGAAGACTTATTTTTTGTCGCCACAGTCTGTTTTTTTGCTGCAGCATTTCTTTTCGCTCTTCGTAGCACAATCTTCTTTCTTTTCAGTTTTTGCAGTCTTCTTTTCTTTTTTGTCTTTATCAGCAGTGCTTACTTGCTCTGTTTTTGTTTCCTTTTTGTCAGAAACAGCATTTCCTGCATATGTTACACCGAAAGCGAATACAATTGCTAATACTAAAACCAATTTTTTCATAATTTCTATTTTAGAGTTTATAACGAGAGCAATTTATTAAGAATAGTTCTAAATAAAAACACCCTTAACATTTATTTAGAAAAATATCAATTGGTGCCTCCGAATTGTATCTGAGCGCCTTGGCTAAGTTTTCAAGCTTGAATCAATAATTAGCAGAACATATCTTTTTCTCCTTGCTTAACCCGATCAACCAGTTTACGAGCACGTTCTCCGGGTAAGCCTTTCATGTCGGCAATGGTCTTTTCAATTAACTGAATACCGGTTTCGTAGGTTTGTGGCGAAGCGTAATTGTTGAGGTATTCCATAAAGCTTGACAGGGCATTAGGACCACAATGTGCTTTAATTGCTCCGGGCTTGGCTAAATCCATGAAATCCTGACCGGTGCGTCCCAGGCGGTAACAGCCGGTGCAAAATGAAGGAATGTAGCCCATTTTAGCTACGTCACGAATGACTTCATCCAAGGGGCGATGGTC
Organism: Sunxiuqinia rutila; assembly: GCF_050589705.1. NCBI lineage: Bacteria > Pseudomonadati > Bacteroidota > Bacteroidia > Marinilabiliales > Prolixibacteraceae > Sunxiuqinia > Sunxiuqinia rutila. The sequence continues at coordinate 408,877 of NZ_JBNGOT010000003.1, read as the reverse complement.
GCCCAGACTGAATTGGCCGGAAACTTCATCTTCAACCTCTTCTTCATAACCTCCTGGGTTGGTGCGGCTGCCGGCCGAAATCTGAGAAACGCCCAAGGCAAAAGTTTCCCGACGCATTTTGGCCGTTTCGCGTGTCGACATAATAATGCCCGTATATGGAACTGCTAAACGCAAAATGGCAACAATCTTGCGGAACTCCAGGTCGGAAACCGGAAAGGGTGGGTGAGAAGCTACATCGGAGCCGGTGGCGGGTTCCATGCGAGGAACGCTGATGGTATGTGGGCCAACTCCAAAGACGCGCTCCAGCTCAAAAATGTGCTGCATCATGGCCAGCAACTCAAAACGGGCATCGTAAAGACCAAAGAGTACACCGATTCCTACATCATCAATCCCCGCTTCCATGGCTCGGTGAAGTGCAGTAACCCGCCAGTTGTAATCCATTTTTTTTCCGCCGATGTGTACTTTTTGATAGGTCTGACGATGATAAGTTTCCTGAAAGAGTTGGTAGGTGCCAATGTTTTCAGCTTTCAATAGTTTGAACTCTTCATCGGTCAAAGGGGCTACATTCACGTTTACGCGTCGTATTTCGGTGTCGTTGTGACGTGCGGCATAAACCGAGCGAACGGAGTCCAGCACATACTGAAACCCTTGCTTGGGATAGGATTCACCAGCCACCAAAAGAACGCGTTTGTGCCCTTGTTTGATGAGTGCTTCGGTTTCATGCCTGATTTCTTCCTGGTTTAAAGCCTTGCGGACAATGGCCTTGTTTTTGGCACGAAAGGCGCAGTAGGTGCATTCGTTGGCGCACAGATTGGAGATGTACAAAGGCGCAAAGAGCACCAAGCGCTTTCCGTAAATGGTGTCTTTGATCTGATTGGCTGTCTGGAACAATTCTTCCAGCTGTGTCGGATCGCTGATTCCACTTAATATGGCCACTTCTTCAAGCTTGAGTCCTTTCATTTCGCTTGCTTTGGCCAATACATCACGCACTTGCGCAAAATCAGGCTGACTGTGCTTCTCCAGAATGTCATAAATTGCCTGTTCGTTGATGAATGTTGGTGTTGCTGTTTTCATGTTATCCGTTTTTTGCCAGTCCTGATTTGATTTGTACTCCATTTATTGCTCCTAATCGTCCGGTAAGTTGTCCCAATTCATCGGTCGTGCAGTCCACCACCAAGGTAATAACAGAGGTGTGCCCCTTGGCTCGGGGAATTCCGGTACGAGCCAGAATGAGGTCGGCGTGTTTGCTCAGCAGCTCATTCACCAGGGAGGCACTATTCGTTCGGTCTTCAATGATAATTCCAACGAAACCCAATCTTTTTTCGGCAGTCATTTTTTTGTTTTTGGGCGGGAAAAGGAAAGCATGCAACAGTTTCGTCAATAGCTTGTCATTATAGCCAATGAGCGGAATACAAATGTAGTTGATTCTTCCCTTGAAGTCAGTCGGTTGACCTTCCCGCAGGTTGCATGGCAAACTTACAATTGTTTGACGAAATAAAACAGAATGAATGGCAGCTTCTCCGTTATTTTTAATGATTCTTTGTTTCGAAACCGGCTTTTGGGGTGAATTCTGCTAAAATCAACATACGGAACATAAGTTCTATTTTATGTTTCCTTCTCTTATTTTTATTTGATTAGTTTTGGGTCCGGAAAATGATTAGGATGTCAGACTTTGATACACTATTTAAGAATTATCATCATTCGTTGTTTGTGTATGCACTCAAATTTGTTGCGGATGAAGAAGTGGCTTTAGACTTGGTGCAGGATGTTTTTACATTGATTTGGGAGAAGAAAAAGCTTAATCTGGATGATGAACATCTAAAAGCTTACCTGTTTCGATCCATTCGAAACGCTTGTCTGAATTACCTGAAACATCAGCAAGTGGTTAGTCAGTATCAGCAATTTCAGGGAATTAAGGAAATGGAGTTGTTGTATTATCGCGATGGTGAGGAATCCCTAATAGAAAAAGAAAACCTTGACAGAATCTACCAGGCAATACACTCGTTGTCCGACATTCACCGCGAAGTTATTGAACTTAGTCGCTTTGAAGGATTGAAAAATAAGGAAATAGCAGAAGTACTAAATGTTCCTTTGCGTACAGTCGAAACGCGTTTGTTTCGTGCTTTGTCTGCCTTGCGAGAAAAATTGGCTGAAAAGTTGTTTCATATCTTTCTCAATTTCTGTTGTTTGAAAAATAAGGTGAAAAAACTTTCCAATTGATGACGTAATTTATGATGCTTGGTTGTGTTGTTAGTAAAAGACCCAAAAAAGAGGTTGGATATGAACAAAACAGCAGATCATGAACAATTAATTGCCCGGTATCTGAATGGGAACCTTTCGGAAAAAGATAATACCCGGCTTCTTCAGTGGATTCATGAGAGTCCTGAGAACAAAAAGCAATTTCTGAAACTCAAGGACACCTGGGATGCCAGTCTCAAAACGGCATCGCGTGAAACCGAGCAATTGTTGAAATTTTATAAACGACAAGCTTCTCAAAAGCAAACCCGAACAATTCCCTCCTGGGTGTATGGTTTGTCTGCAGCAGCTATACTTTTGCTAGGCCTGTTGATTGGCGGGATCTTTCATTCAGATTTAACTTCTGATGCGAAACATCAGGTTGAGTCGTTTTATGTTCCGCAAGGATCACGTTCCGAATTGACTCTGGCTGATGGAACAAAAGTGAAGCTCAATGCTGACAGCCGCCTGGAAGTCAGTTCTGATTATTCTACTAAAAAGCGCCTTGTTCGATTGACCGGTGAAGCTTACTTTGAGGTTCAGTCGGATGTCAAGAATCCTTTTACAGTGCAGACCGATAAGTTTGATGTGTTGGTTACGGGAACCAAGTTTAATGTAAGCAGTCATGCCGAAGATCGACAGGTGAGCCTTACCTTATCAGAAGGAAGTGTTTTGCTTTCCACCATAAATCAGCAAGTTTTTGGGTTGAAGCCCGGAGAAAAGGTCAGTTTTGACCAGAAAACCATGAAGCCGGTGTTGGAAAAAGTGAATGTTGACACAGAGCTGGCTTGGGTGAATGGGGAATTTGTTTTTAAGGAAATTCCTTTTTCTGACTTGATTAAGCGCCTGGAGCGCTGGTATGATGTAAGGTTGAGTTATCAGTCAAAAGACTTGGAGACCATGGTTTACTCCGGAAGTTTTAAAAATCAGGAAACCATCTGGCAAGTATTGGATGCCTTGAAATTGACCAGTCCGATTGATTACGAGAAGAAGAATTTTAGAGAGTTCGAATTAATTTACAAGCCTATGTAGCTTAAAAAGAAAAGACGAGATGTCGCCACAACATCCCGTCTTTAAAACAATCAAATAAATAATTGTCTAATAAACATTTCAAATGTATGAAAAAAAGGCGAACTGCGAGGAAGTATGTTTTATGGGATGACTTTCTCCAAATCTATCGAATTATGAAATTAGTGTGCGTGTTTTTGTTGGCCGCTTTTATGCAGGTATCTGCAGCTAGCTATGCCCAACAAACAAAGTTGAATTTGTCAGCTCAAAACCTGTCAATTGAAAAGGTGCTGGGGCAAATTGAAGATCAAACTGATTTTTCTTTTTTCTACAACAATCAAGAAGTTGATTTGACGAAAGAAATTAGTTTGAATTCAAAAGATCAAACAATTGAAGAGGTTCTGGAATTTTTGATGCAGGAATCGGGATTGAATTATACGATTAACAATAAGTTAATCATTATTCACAAGGCACCGGAAAACCGATTTTCAGAGTTAAAAGAACAGGCCCGGAAAATTACCGGAAAGGTAAAAGATGTTTCAGGAGCTCCGCTTCCAGGTGTAACTGTGCTTATTAAAGGATCAACTACCGGAACAATTACTGATTTTGATGGCAATTACATGCTTCCGGATGTAACTGAAGGAACCACCCTGGTGTTTTCGTTTGTAGGCATGAAACCCGAAGAAGTCGTGGTCGGAAAAACGGCGACGATTGATGTTGTTCTTGAAGAAAATTTCATCGGACTTGAAGAAGTTGTAGCGATTGGCTATGGAACACAAAAGAAAAAAGACCTTACCAGTTCCATTGCGACAATTAGTGCTGATGAGATTGCCAACCAGACAGTTGGTAGTGCCATGGCATCTGTTCAGGGACGTTTTGCGGGTGTGCAAATTACCAATAGTGGTTCTCCGGGTAGTTCGCCATCCATTCGTATTCGTGGAACAGGTTCTACTTTTAACTCTAACCCTTTGTATGTTGTTGACGGAGTAATTGTAAATGATATCAGCTATTTGGGACCAAATGATATCGAGACGATGTCGGTTCTTCGCGATGCTTCAGCTTCTGCGATTTATGGTGTTCAGGCTGCGAACGGGGTAATTTTGGTTACAACGAAAAAAGGGAGCCGGGACGGCGATGTAGAAGTATCATTCAACTCTTACGTGGGGGTTAAGAAAGCATCTCAATTGATGGAGATGGTTGGTACCGGGGAGTGGATTACCATGTGGAATGAACGCATGGAATATAGTGGAAGCCCCGAGGATAAACTTGATCCGTCGGTATTTACTGCCAATACCAACTGGTTTGACGAGGTTTTGGAGAATTCAATTACACATAGTGAAGATATCAACATTCGTGGTGGTGGCAAAAAAACGGCTTTCAATATTGGTCTTAACCATTTGAAAGAAGATGGATTGATTAAAGATGATAATTACAGTAAACTGGGTTTGCGCGCAAACTACGACATCTTTATCAATGACAATATTGATATGGGAATGAGTTTAGTTGTTTCATCAACTCAAGCAAATCCGGCTCCTAACGGGCTTTTACTGGATGCGTTCAGAGCAATTCCTCTTTATGCTCCAACCAATGAAAACGGAGAATTTACTGATCCATCCATGATCAATGGATTTACGCCTGACAACCAATCGAACCCTGCAGCAAAATTATTTTACAATCACCGTTGGTCCAATAAAATCAATGCATTTGCCAATACTTACGTTAAAATTAAATTCCTGAAGGATTTTGAGTTCAAATCAACGATCGGAACCAACCCAACTTTTAGAAAATCGATTTCATACACTCCTAAATACGAGGTGAGTGCAACACAAATGAGCCCATACAACTGGATGACTAAGAACTACTCTAACAATTTGAGTGTTTCATGGGATAATATCCTGACTTGGGAAAAACTCATTAAAAATGTTCACCAAATAAAAGCGATGGCGGGGTATACTTACCGTGAGTACAAAACAGATTATTTGAACGGTAAGGCAGAAGATATCGTTGACCTGCCTGAAATCAACTCCAGCTTCCTTTTTCTTTCTATCGGAAAAGCAAGTACCAACTCTACAATTGTGGCAAGTGATGGAGGGAGTAAAAACGTTCAGATTGGTTACATGGGACGTTTAAATTATGATTACAAGAACAAGTATCTCGCAAACTTTACGATGAGAGCGGATGCGTCTTCCAAATTCCCGGCTAATAACCGTTGGGGCTATTTCCCTTCAGTAGGTTTAGGATGGGTTGTTTCGGAAGAAAGTTTTATGGCTGACACGGGGATTGATTTTCTTAAAGTGCGCGCAGGATGGGGATTACTGGGGAATGCAAACATTCCTTCTAATTTGTACCAACTGACAACATCAAACGGAACGCCGGTCATTTTTGGACCAGACCAAAACAGTGGATTAGGACCTGTTTCTCCTTCTGTTACCATCAAAAAGTCTTTCAACCCAGACCTTAAGTGGGAGGTGGTTGATGAAACCAATATTGGAATTGACATGCATACGATGGATAGCCGATTGACAACATCGCTTGACTTGTATTACAAATTAACCAGAGATGCCATTTTTGCTACAACTGCCCTGGCCAGCACGGGTATTGATGGTAGGGGAGTTTGGGGCAACTATGCCGACATCCTGAATCAAGGGGTTGAATTATCTGTTGGTTGGAATGATAAGGTTGGTGATCTGGGATACCGGGTAAATGCCAACTTCACCTTTAACGACAACAACGTAAAAGCCATTAGTGCAGCCGGAGCAAGTTATTATGACAAGGGTGACGATGCCAATAATGTTAAGCCACTAACCCGCACAATGGTGGGCCATTCTGTAGGTGAGTTTTTCGGATATCGCGCCATTGGTGTATTCCAAAATCAAGAAGAAATTGATAACTATCCTCACTTGCAAAACACCATTCCTGGTCATTTGAAATTTGAAGATGTTAACTCCGATGGTGTTATTGATGAAAAAGACAGGGTTTCCCTTGGAAGTCCAAACCCGCCTGTTATTTATGGTCTTAATATTGGGCTGGATTATAAAGGACTTGACTTTAATCTGTTTTGCCAGGGAGTTGCCGGCAACAAAATCTTCAATGAAAATCGTTTGTTGATGTTTACAACGAAGAACTTCGACAAAGAATTCTTCGAGAACAGATGGCATGGCGAAGGAACTTCAACAACTTACCCTTCGGTGTTGGTAAAAGCTGGAGACCCTCGAACACCAAATTCATTCTACGTAGAAGATGGTAGTTATTTCAGAATTAAGAATATTCAGTTGGGCTATACGTTACCGGAAAGAGTTTTTGATGGTCTGGGAATTCAAAGTGTGAGATTTTATGTAAATGCCGAAAATCCTGTAACATTCTTCAAATACAATGGATTCTCTCCGGAGGTTTCTTCAGGCAATCCATTGTTGAGTGGTGTTGACAACGGTGTTTACCCGTTATCGTCAGTCTACAGTATTGGCTTAAATCTTAATTTTTAATTGGAATGAAAATGAGAAATTTACTAAAAATAGCATTACTAACCGGAGTAATTGGTTTTACTGCCTGTGAATCCAATTTAGAATTCAGTGATTATAATAAGTTACCTCAGGAAGAGTTCTGGCAGACTAAGGAAGATGCCATTTCGGCCCTAACAGCATGCTATGGGCAGTTTAATGCCGACTGGGCCTATTACGACAACAGTGTTATGGGGCCGGAAGAAATGGCGGGTGACAACACAGCCAAAGGATCAACTGCTGGTAGCCAGTCTGAGGTGAATGCGTTTATCGATTATTCCTTTACACCATCATTTACACGTTTTGATAATTTGTGGAAATCAAGATATGCAATGGTGAATCTTTGTAATCAGGTTTTGGAATATGTGCCTGATATTGAAATGGACGAGGCCGATAAAAAGCAAATTTTGGGAGAAGCAAAATTTATTCGTGCCTGGACTTATTTTGAAATGGCCAAGCTTTGGGGCGAGGTTATCATTTACGACGGATTACCCGAAAATGGCGCTTATGACATTGAAAAATCATCCATTGAAGAGGTGTATGCCTTCATTTTGCGTGATTTGAAATATGGCTACGAAAACATGCGGAAAAGTCCTTGGGGCAGTGAATGGAAAGGGCGTGTAACGGCATGGTCGGCCCGGGCACTGGAAGCTAAAGTGCTGATGTATATGGCGTCAGGTGTGAATTTTATGCCTGATGGACAGGCGATCGGCGAGAAAACCTGGGAAGATGTAAAAACCGTGACCAACGATGTAATCAACAATGGTATTTATTCACTCTACACGGCAAAAGGTGATTCCAGTTTCTTTTACCTTTTCCGGCTGGCCCAGGAAAACTGTGATGAATCAATCTTTGAATCACAGGCTGGTGTTTCTTCGACTAACGGAGGAGTTGCTCAATCGGCCTATGCGTTAAATTCATGGGTTAAAAGCTTCGATGGAGGCTTTGGATACAGTGTTCCAAGTGATGACCTGGTTGCCGCATGGAAAGCCCGGGAAGCAGAACAAAATGATTTGCGTTACCAGTATTCAGTTATTTTCTATGGCGATACACTGGTTGATGACCGAGTTGTAGAAGGAGCGACTGATATCGATGGAGTAACAGGTCTGCCGCGCTACAACTACAAAGTATATATTCCTCTTGCCGAGCGATCGGATATTAAAGGAAACTGGTGGATGCAACAAACAGAACAGAACCAACGCTTTTTCAGGTTTGCCGATGTCCTGTTAATTGATGCAGAGGCTAAATTCATGACCAACGATGTTGCTGGGGCAGCTGTTTCGCTGAATAAAGTACGTAGCCGTGCCGGAGAACCTGAAATTAGCAGCGGAAATTTAACCCTACAGGATATTTGGGATGAGCGTCGTTTTGAGCTGGCCTTTGAAAATGACCGCTATTTTGATCTTGTTCGCACAGGACAGGCAGAAACGGTCTTGGGAAGCAGAGGTTGGACGAAACCAAAGAATGTATTTTATCCCATTCCTCAAGTTCAAATTGACTTGTCGATAGGGCCATTAAAACAAAATGCTTATTGGGAATAGAAAAGGTTGTTTTAACAAGGATAGGTTGCTTTTTAGCAGCCTATCTTTCAAAACAGACCATTGTAAATTTGATTAGAACTAAGAAAGGATGAAAAAGATAGTTTTTTACTCACTTATCGCCTTGTTGTTGACCAGCTGCCAAGGTAAGACCGTAGAAAATAAAAATGTACCGCCTTCACCTGTACAGGATGGCTGGAATTTGGTGTGGAGTGATGAGTTTGACGGGAATACCGTTAACCTTGACAACTGGAACTTTGTTTTGTGGGATGCTGGCCGTGTCAATAACGAGTGGCAGCAATATGTTGAAGACACAGCGTACTATAAACTTGAAGACGGTATGTTGCACATTAAAGCCCTAAAAACCGGGGAGAACAAAAAAGGCGGATACACGTCGACACGTTTGAATAGCAAAGGAAAACAGGAATTTAAATATGGCCGAATTGAGTTTCGTGCCAAAATGCCTGCTTCGCATGGCAAAGGAACCTGGCCTGCTTTGTGGATGTTGGGTTCAAATATTGATGAGGTGAGCTGGCCTAAGTGTGGTGAAATCGATATTATGGAATATGTCGGTTATCAGGCTGATACGACACACTCCAATGTGCATACGCAATACCAGCATGGGGTTACGGAGTTTCACGAAATTACGCCACTGGCAACAGCCGAGGAAGAGTTTCACAATTATGGATTGATATGGACTAAAGATTCGATCAAATTTTACCTTGACTCTCCTGACAACATTACCAACGTTTATGCTCCTGAGGTTAAAACGGAGGAGAACTGGCCATTTGATCAGCCTTTTTATCTGATTATGAATTTTGCCGTTGGAGGTGTATGGGGCGGAAAACACGGAGTTGATGATACGATTTTTCCACAATCGATGATTGTAGATTATGTTCGGGTTTATCAACCTGAATAGTTCGACGAATTTTAGAATATAAACCAACTGACAATGAAGAACAAACTATTATACGTGTTGATTTTTGTTGTTTGCTCTTTGCACCTTCGGTCGCAGGAGGCAAAAACAGCATGGGATAATACGCTTGATAAAAGCTGGCCCGAAGATTTTGAACGGGTTGAAATAGCGTCATCGTTTGATGGTGAAACTCAACAGGCCGTATTTTATAAATCTCCGCTTTCAACTCCTCAGCCTCTTATCATTTCATTACACACCTGGAGTGGCGACTACCTGCAGAATGATCCGTTGGCCAACGAGATCGTTCTGAGAGGGTGGAATTATATCCATCCCGACTTCCGTGGCCCGAACAACAGATTTGAAGCCTGCGGAAGCGAACAGGCAATTTCGGATATTGAAGATGCTATTCGTTTTGCAATTAAAAAAGGGAATGTTGATTCTTCCGAGGTGCATATTATTGGCGTTTCCGGCGGCGGGCATGCAAGCTTAATGTCATTCATGAAATTGACTTATCCGGTTAAAAGTTTTCATGCATGGGCTCCGGTTACAAATCTTGAAAGCTGGTATTTTGAATGTGTCGGTCGGGGCTTAAAATATGCCCGTGATTTGGAACAGGTAACCACAGGAGGAAACGGGTTTGATGTAAGTGAAGCCCAAAAACGTTCTCCTCAGTTGATGGATTTCCCGAAACATAAACGGAAAGATGCCACGCTGCACATTTACACTGGCATTCACGATGGGTATACCGGTTCAGTCCCTGTTACCCATTCCATAAATATGTATAATAGTTTGGCAAGCCAGCTTTTTCCGAACGATTCGCAGAAAATGGTTTCGGATAGTTTGAAGTTGGTTTTACTGGAAAAAAGGATGAATCCAGCGCCTGATACAGGTTTGGCAATTGGAGATAGAAACGTACACCTTTACAGAGAGTTGCCAAACCTAAGCCTGACCATTTTTGAAGGGGGACATGAAATGATTGTTCCGCAGGCGTTGGGTTTACTTCCGGTTGATGGGACCGAAAACAACAAGAAACTCAATATACTGGCTATTGGCGATTCGAATGCTGCAGCAAAGAACGGATGGCCGGTTCAGTTACGAAAATTACTGCCCTATTCACGGGTCGTTAACCAGTCGGTTGCCGGAAATACCATTGGATTTGACAATCTGAATAATCCGCGACTCAACACCTTGAAAAATATAGATGCCTATCTTGACGCGGCATTGGCTGAACTGCCTGAAGGAGAAAAGCTGGACTATATTATACTGGGGCTGGGGACCAATGATGCCAAAAAGATTTTTAAAGAGCGTATGGGCGAAGTTCGCCATAATATGGATACTCTTTTAGCCTTGATCGAAGATTATTTTAAAAATAACATGCAATTTGTGCCTGAAATAGTGGTTGTTTCACCTCCGCCAATGAACGAAAAGATAGCCAGTCAGGAAAAATATGGCGGTGGAAATAAGCGAATTGATAAACATATCATGCGGTTCAAAAAGCTTGCTCAACAGCATGATGCCATTTTCCTAAATGTAAACAAGGCTTTTAAACAAAGTGACGAAGAACTAACAATTGATGGCGTTCATTTAACCTCTTCAGCTCAGTTTAAACTGGCTCAAATGATTATAGAAATCTTATAAATACAAACTTTTTTTAACACATGAAGCATGGAAACTCAACGTCCGAAAGGAAATGAGCATTTCCTTGATACGGGGTTCTTGTGCTTTCATTTTTAACTTTATAAATGACGATATGAAAACGTTAAATATCACTTTATCACTGTTTTTAATGCTTGTTGTTTTGGGGTGTAAAAACAATAAATTACCCCAAAAGTTTGTCCATTCGCCTACCGAAGTGGCAGACACAAACGTTGTATTGCCTCCGGCCTGGGCCTTTGGAATTGTATATGGAGCTTATACCAATCAGGAGCAGAGTATTGAGTTGGTCAATCAGATTATTGAACACGATTACCCCATTGATGCCTTCTGGATTGATTCGTGGATTTGGGATTGGGAAAACCAGGGACAGGGCCCCAAAAAATATATGGACTTTGTGGGCGATACTGTTTCGTACCCTGACTTGAAAGCCATGTGTGATTTCATGGAAGAAAAGGATATTAAAGCAGGGATGTGGATGTGGGATGCCATCATGAAAACGGGTAATGAAGCAGAATATGAAGACTTTAAATCGAGAGGATTTTTCAAGTCTGAAAAAATTCGCACAGATGGATGGCACAACGGCTTGCGTACCACAATTATTGGAGACAGTAGTAAAGAAGTAAAAGGAACCTGGTGTGGCGATATTGATTTTGAAAATCCCGAGGCAACAGCTTATTTCCAAGAAAAAGTAAAACACTTTTTTGATCAGGGAATGGATTTCATAAAATTGGATAAAACAGATGCTATTCCTGTTTGTAAAGCCATGTTTGAAACGACTCAAAAACTGGGGAAAGAAACTGCAGGAAGAGGCTTTATTCTTTCGCACAGTCATGGTGTTGAGCGCGAAGAATATAAAAAATACCCAGGGAAATGGACCGATGACACCCGTGCCGACTGGAATGTTGAAAATCCGAATCATGACTTTTCGCCCTGGCTACCGCGCGTTGCTTTTAAAGAGAATCTAGCCATGTATACCGACACAAGTCGCCATTTTCATAAAATACCATTTTTGGCAAACGACATGGGAGGTTTTGCGATTCCAACAGATGGAACAATCGATGAGGAGTTATACATCAGATGGCTTGAATTTGCTTTGTTTGCGCCCATAACAACACCATTTTCACAACCCGAAAATCCGACACAAAACATTGCGTTTAAGGTTTCGAAACGGGCCGATAAAATATTTCGTGAACTGGCTCACCTGAAAATGGAACTGTTCCCATACATTTATTCATATGCCCATAAAGTCAGGCTCGATGGTGTTGGAGTTATGCGTCCTACCCGAATGTATGAATATAAATTGGGAGAAGAAATTTTTGTTGCTCCTGTTTATGAACAAGGTGCTACAACCCGTAAATTGACACTTCCGGAAGGGGCAAGCTGGATTGGCTATTGGGATGGAAAACACTATCAGGAGGGTGAATTGGAAATAGATGCTCCTCTGGGACAAATTCCGGTCTTTATCAAAGAAGGAGCGATTATTCCGAAACGCGAATATGCCCGTTCCGTAGAAGCAGGAACAAATGATTTGCTTGAATTGCATATTTATGATGGTGCCGACGGCGAATTCACACTGATTGAAGATGATGGAATCAGCAACGATTATTTGAAAGGAGTTTTTGCAAAGACAGGTATTCAATATCAGGTTGGCGATGTTGAAAGTATCTTAACCATTGGGGCCGTCGAGGGTTTTTATAACGAGATGGCAAAAATGCGCAGCTGGAAGCTTGTTTTGCATACTCAAAAGGAGCTGAAGAATATTTTGGTTGATGGAAAAAATCTGGAATTTTCGAGCAATGATGGGGTGGTTACTACCGCAGTATTTGAGGCTCAGAGAACACAACTTCAAAAAGTAACGTTTAATTTTTAAAGGATAAACTTATGCCTGGTCAGAGATGTGTAGTATCAAAAAAGCTTAAGCTGCATTTTGTTATCGCTTTCTTGGGAATGCTTTTTAGCCATGCTTCCTTTGCCGGAAATATCAATATCCTGGACAAAGGTGCTATACCGGATGGGAAAACATTGGTTACTGAGATTTTGCAAACTGCCATTGACAAGGTTTCAGAACAAGGGGGAGGGACAGTGATAATCCCTCCCGGGCATTTTCTCACAGGTTCAATCATTTTGAAAAGCGGGGTAAACCTTGAAGTTCAGAAGGGGGCTGTTCTTTTGGGGAGCACCAAGTTGGAGGACTATCTGAGTATTCAGCCAGAATTTGTGGCATTACGAACGATTCAGCCAACAAAGCAGCTGATTTTTTCAGAAGCCCAGAATGATGTTTCAATATCTGGAATGGGGATCATTGACGGACAGGGAGCAGCCTTTTCATCAACTCTGCCTGGAGATGATGCCGGAATTACTCGTCCGCATTTGATTCAGATGATTAATTGCAAAAACGTAAAAATTGAAGGAGTTAATCTTCGAAATTCAGGGGCCTGGATGCAGCATTATTTGGCCTGTGAAAACCTGCAAATCCTGGGAATTACTGTCTATAACCACTGTAATAAAAACAATGATGGGATTGATGTGGATGGCTGTAGTAATGTGGTAATTTCAGATTGCATCATTGATAGCGATGACGATGGGATTTGCTTGAAAAGCACGAGCCCGGCAATTTGCAAGGATGTTACCGTGAGCAATTGTGTCGTTAAAAGTCACTGCAACGCCCTGAAGCTGGGGACTGAATCAACCGGTGGATTTAAAAACGTCACCTTTAGTAACTGCGTGGTAAGTCCATCAGTCGATCCTGATCCGGTCTATGGAACCTTGCGGGGACAGTCTGCCATTTCTGTCGAAATGGTTGATGGAGGCGTGCTTGACGGAGTAAATATTAGTAACATCACCATTACTGAAACCGATTGTCCCATTTTTGTACGTTTGGGAAACCGGGCCAGAAAACATGCACCCGATGCGCCAGTCCCCGGAATGGGGACTTTAAGGAATGTGCATATATCGAATATTATTGCCACTACATCTTCTAAATTAACATCAAGTATTACAGGAGTTTCTTCGGCCTTTGCTGAAAATATCAGCCTGGACAATATTCGGATTACAAATTTAAGTGATGGCACAGCGGAAGAAGCTTCAATGGCGGTAAAAGAAAATGACAAGGGCTATCCAACTCCCAACATGTTTGGCGACATTTTGCCGGCTTCTGGTTTTTTTGTGCGGCATGTCAGAAATATAACGTTCAATAATATTCAGCTATTCAATAAAGGCGACAATGTTCGTCCGGCGTTTATTTTTCACAATGTAAGCGATGCTCTAATTATCAATCCGGTGGTTCGTTCTGACTATGAGAAACCAGAGATAATTGTAAAAGACCAGCACTGTGAAAATGTTCGGGTGACTCAATAGGGCTGATTGACCCGATTTTCGGGTTGACTGATTTTTTAAAAGTTGATGACGTAAGAATTTATAATCTTACCCTAATACCAAAATAAATGAAACGATTAAATTCACTTGCATTTGCATTGTTATTTGCTTTAGCAGGGTGCAACCCTGGTGCAAACGATAAGGGAAATGATACCATAGAAGGAAAAGTTGAACGTTTGCTGGCCCAGATGACCTTGGAAGAAAAGGTTGGTCAGATGAATCAATACAACGGGTTTTATGATGCGACTGGCCCTGCGCCTTCTGAAGGGGATGCCAAAAATAAGTATGAACACCTGAAAAAGGGATGGGTAGGATCCGTGCTTAATGTCAAGGGAGCTCAGGAAGTTTTTGAGATGCAGCGTGTTGTTGTAGAGGAGTCGCGTTTAGGAATACCACTTATTTTTGGATTGGATGTAATCCATGGACAAAAAACACTGGCGCCAATTCCACTGGGTGAAGCAGCAAGCTGGGACTTAGAGGCTATTGAAAAATCGGCCCGTATAGCGGCCATCGAGGCAACAGCAACCGGACAAAACTGGACTTTTGCTCCGATGGTGGATATTTCCCGTGATGCCCGTTGGGGCCGCGTGATGGAAGGTGCAGGAGAAGATCCCTACCTGGGAGCGAAAATTGGTGTTGCCCGGGTGAAAGGTTTTCAAGGCGATGATTTAAGTGCGAACAACACCATGGCGGCTTGTGCCAAACACTTTGCCGGCTACGGATTTGCTGAAGCCGGACGGGATTACAATACGGTTGATGTAGGAACGTCAACCTTGTATAATGTTATTTTTCCTCCTTTTGAAGCTGCAGTTAGCGCCGGCGTAAAAACAGTCATGAATTCGTTCAATATCCTAAATGGGATACCAGCAACCGGGGACCGATTTTTACAGCGGGAAATACTGAAAGGCAAATGGGGTTTTCAGGGATTTGTTGTATCCGACTGGGGAAGCGTAGGTGAGATGATCAAGCATGGTTATGCCAAAGATCTGAAAGAGGCTGCAGAACTGGCGGCGAATGCAGGATCAGATATGGACATGGAATCCTATGCCTATGTGAAGTATCTGGCAGAACTTGTAAGAGAAGGAAAGGTAAGCGAGGAGTTGGTTGATGATGCCGTACGCCGTATTCTTCGTCTCAAGTTTGAACTCGGATTGTTTGACGATCCTTATCGATATTGCAATACAGAACGTGAAAAAGAGCTCCTTTATCATGAGGATCATATGAAAGGCGTACTGGATGTAGCTAAAAAATCGATTGTACTGTTGAAAAATGAGAACAACTTGTTGCCATTAGCTAAGAATCAAAAAAATATTGCCTTGATTGGAGCTTTAGCATCCGACAAGACTTCCCCTTTAGGAAGCTGGCGTGTTTCATCAGACGATAACACTGCTGTTTCAGTATTGGAAGGTTTGGAAGCTTACTCAAACGACTTTAAATATGCAAAAGGTCCTAAATTGGTTACAAGTGAGGTTGCTTTCCATATTCCTTTGACGTTTAATATGACAGACCGCTCAGGGATGAAAGAAGCGATTGAGCTGGCCAAACGTTCCGACATTGTTGTTATGGTGCTTGGAGAGCACGGACTTCTGTCGGGCGAAGGACGGAGCCGGGTAAACATTGATTTGCCAGGGTTGCAGCAAGAGTTGCTCGAAGAAGTATATAAGGTGAATCGCAACATTGTTTTGGTGCTGATGAATGGTCGCCCTTTGGCCCTTCCCTGGGCAGACCAGCACATTCCTGCTATTGTGGAAGCCTGGCACTTGGGAACACAATCAGGAAACGCTATCGCACAGGTTCTCTACGGCGACTATAATCCATCGGGTAAGCTGACAATGTCATTCCCCCGTCATGTTGGGCAGTGTCCAATCTACTACAATCACTACAGCACTGGTCGTCCTGATGTGAAACCCGAGGTTTTCTGGTCGCACTATTCCGATGAATCCAATGATCCGTTGTATCCTTTTGGTTACGGTTTGAGTTACACCACTTTTGAGTACGATGCGCTTCAGGTGAATGTGAAAAGTAATGAAATGGTTGAGGTGTTGGTTAATGTTACCAATACCGGACAGGTTGAAGGAGAAGAGGTCGTGCAGCTCTATCTTCACGATAAAGCAGCAAGTGTAGTTCGTCCGGTTAAAGAGTTGAAGGGTTTTGAAAAAATTTTCCTGAAGCCTGCCGAGTCCAAACAGGTGAAATTTACGCTGACAAACAAAGAGCTTGGTTTTTTTAATCATAAAGGTGAATTTGTGGTAGAACCTGGAATGTTTGATTTAATGGTTGGGACTAGTTCTGTGGAAGGACTTAATGGGCAGTTTGAACTGAAATAGGTGAATGTTTGAGGCATTTAATTTCAGGTTTGCCGGACTAAAATAAACGAAGCAATCTTTAGGTATTGTTTTTTAATGCACGCAGCAAGGATTTTGATAAGATAAACAAAATCCTTGCTGCTTTTTTTTGTCATGTTTTGGAAGTTATTCAGCATTGGGATAGCTCTGGATTGGTTTTTTCGAACTAATTTTTCTTGTTCAAAGCCGAATGTTTGTAGATTTTTTGTATCCGGATGTAGTCTGATTCCTAATTGAAGTCGTTAATGAGTTTAGCTATTGAGAATTACATAGAATTTTTCCGAGCAAGCGTATTAATTGGGTGATATGATGCTTGCATCTAACTGGTAAATATTATTTTTAAGCTGAAATTTAGACTACTACTCAATAAAAAAATCATGCGACATTCAATTTTAAAGAAAGTACTGTATAGCGCATTGGGCATTGTTTTATTTTGCTCAACAGGTACAGCACAACAAGTATTGAAACTATCTGACCTGGATATTTCATTGGCGCAGCAAACTTATGGTGCACCGGTGAAAAACAAGTCGGTAACCGGAGAACAGCTGTCAGTTGCCGGAGAGGCATTTCGTGAGGGAATTGGTGTTCATTCCCACTCCGTAATCAAAATAAAGATGAACAATGGCAGCCGCTTTACGGCTAAAGTTGGTGTGAATGACTCGGAAATCAATTACGAGGGCACAACGATTCAGACCATTCCGTTAGCAGATGGAAAACGGGTTTATTACCAGGTAACCGATGATCAAAAGCAATTTGCAGGAATTGAAGGAAAAGGCGGAAAACCTGACGAGGGAACAGTGGTGTTTAAGCTTCTTCATAACGGGAAAGAGATTTTCAACAGTGGCATCATGCGTCAGGGAGATGCTCCTCAAACGATTGATGAGAAAGTGCGCGGAGGAGTCTTGGAACTGGTGGTTGAAGATGGCGGAGATGGCGAAAGTGGAGACCATGCGGTGTGGCTTCAACCACAATTTGAATACTTTGAAATTGCTCCGACAATTGCTGCTCCCGATTTTGCGATTGAGCTAAAGCAGGACGAAACCATCAAAAAGCAATTGGATGGTTTAATTGCTGCGTTGCCGGAAATTGAACATCCCCTGGTCCAACCGGACTACGATTGGCTGATTGACAATTCAAAAGCCAAGGCCGGAGTGTACCGGGCAAACAACAATAAAGACCTGGTGTTAAGCAATGGCCTGGTGGCCCGGGTATTTCGGGTTTCACCCAATTTAGCTACTATTGACTACATCAACCAAATGACGGGCGAAAGCTTGCTGCGTGCAGTTTCTAATGAGGGAACGCTGACCATTGACGGGAAAACCTATACCATTGGCGGTTTGAGTCAGCAACCAGAATACGCTTATACCCTAATGCGTTGGGTTGATCAATTGGCAGCGCTACCCAACGCCTTTCAGGTGCAAAAGTTTGAAGTGAAAGAACTGGATGACCGAATGGATTGGAAGCAAGTTCGCTGGGCAGCCAACACCGAAATGCCAAGCGGCAAAGAGCTGGTATTTACCCTGACCAAAGACGACATTGTCGTTAAAGTTCACTTTGCGCTTTACGATGGAATTCCAACCATCAGCAAGTGGGTGGAAGTGATCAATGAGGGCGATCTGTTGGTGCAGGTCAACCAGTTTAAGCTGGAGCAGTTGGCGATGGTTGAAGGGGAGAGCCTTGTGGGAACTCCGGCAGAATGGATCAAACCCAATATTCATATTGAAACAGACTATGCTTTTGGGGGTATGCAGCAACGCAACTCGGATGTGACCACTTACTGGGAACCCGATTCTCGTTATACTTCACAGGCCAACTATCCCTTGCAAACCCCATGCTTGTTGGAGGTAAAACCGCCATTGGGTCCGGAAACTGCTATTCGTCCCGGAGAGTCGCTGCGTACCTTCCGGGTATGGGAAACACCGATGGACAGTTACGATAAAGAAAGAAGAGGGTTGTTCATCCGCAAGATGTATCGGACAATCTCGCCTTGGACTACTGAAAACCCAATTTTCCTGCACCTGACCAATTCCAAGGAAGAGGTGGTGAAGCAAGCCATTGATCAATGTGCTGAGGTTGGTTACGAAATGGTGATTCTGAGTTTTGGAAGTGGCGTAAACATGGAAGATGAATCGGACGAAAACTACGCTTATTTCAAAAAGCTGGTGGACTATGCCAACTCCAAAGGCATTGAACTGGGAGGCTATAGCCTGCTTTCGAGCCGCTGGATTAGCGATGAGGTTGATGTTATCAACCCGAAAACCGGAAAACGTGGCGGAATGATTTTTGGGTCGTCGCCTTGCCTGAGCAGCGAATGGGGCTACAACTACTTTCGGAAAATCAGGAAGTTTTATGAGAATACTGGCATGAGTGTCTTTGAAAATGATGGTTCTTACCCCGGAAATGTATGTGCTTCAACAAGCCATGCGCATCACAATGGCTTGGGCGACTCGCAATGGAAGCAGTATGCGCAGATTCAGGGCTTGTATAAATGGATGCGTGGTGAAGGGATTTACATGAATATTCCTGATTTCTATGTCAACTCAGGCTCCAATAAAACCGGGATTGGCTACCGGGAAGTGAACTGGTCGTTGCCACGTGAACGACAGTTGGTGCTTGGCCGTCAGAATATTTATGATGGATTATGGGATCGGATTCCAAGCATGTGCTGGACGTTTACTCCGCTGACCCAATACCACGGAGGAGGTGCAGCTGCTACCATTGAACCCTTGAAAGATCACCTGGATGCCTACGAAAACCAGATGATGCAGAACTACGGCTCCGGCGTACAATCTTGTTATCGTGGACCCCGGCTTTACGATGCCCCGGAAACCAAGGAGCTTGTTGTTCGGGTCGTTGACTGGTATAAAAAGTACCGCAATATTTTGAACAGTGACCTGGTGCATTTGCGTCGCCCGTCAGGAAAAGACTGGGATGGTTTTCTGCATGTTAATCCTGAGTTGAAAGAGAAAGGGCTGGCGATGTTTTTTAACCCAACCAATGAAGACCTAGTACGCGAAATAACATTGCCGCTTTATTATACCGGATTAACCAAAACGGCAACGATTCGTGAGCAGGAAGGAAAAGCAAAAACCTACAAGCTGAATCGGGAATATGAAGTGAAACTTAGCATCCACATTCCGGCGAATTCCTACAATTGGGTAGTGATTGAGTAAATTTCTCAACGGATAAAAATTGTAACTCAACCAATGAATAAGATAATCATGGCTGCTCCTTTCAGTGGGCAGCCATAATTGCTAAGCTAAGCCGTTTTTTGTGCGGTGTATTCTAATATTGAAGAGAACAAATAAAGGGCTGACTGCTGGATAAGTTTTCTTTTTCTGTCGGATCGCTTGGGTCTGAGCAGATTTCAAATAACAGAATTTAATGCGGATAAGATTTTTTAAGTTTAGATTAGAGTATGGAAAGGCATCTGTACTGTTGCTCGTATTGGTTTTTCTTTTCATGAAAGCCGAAGGTCAGTCAGAAACGGATCGATTGCAAGTGGAAGAATTTTGGCAGGAATTTTACATTCATCGAGACATTGGGCAAAAGCTTGGTTCAGCCCTTATTTTTAACAATTTCTACCGAACCGGTTATGGCTTTTACGATTGGTTCGTTCAGGGTAAGCTAGCTTATCAGCTGAATGCATGGTTCGAAATGGAGGCATTGTATCGGCATGAAAGCTATAGTTTGGGCGAACAAAGAGTGCAGGAGTACCGTCCCATGCTTCGGGCAGTAATGAAAAAGAAAATTGGACTTTGGAGTTTGCGAAACAGGCACAGGCTGGAATACCGAATGTTTAAGGTGGGTGAATCACATTTTCGTTACCGAACAGATGTGAAGATTAAACCCCGTATAAACTGGACTTCCTGGAAACTGAATCCTTATGTTACCGAAGAACTGTTTTTTAGCCATCAGCAGTATGGTCGGAATCGAATCTATACAGGTGTTGAGGGGAAAAAGGGCAAAACAGAGCCCGGAGCATATGTGGCCATGCAGTCTGATAAGGGCATCAATTCCTGGGAACATCGTCTTATTGTTGGAATTGTTTTGGGGCTTGAATTGTAGCAAATCGCGTTTTTCGGAAGAATAGCAGTGACTGCTTCAGCTTGGTGAAGCATGTCAGAACTGAATCCTTCTTTCTTATGGGGCTTGGAAATGTCTTTGGGAATGCGGGGTTGGGAAGGGGATATGTGTCCGAAACTTATCAGGGTTGAAGAAAATAGAATAAATCCTTTATTTTTGATAAACTTAGTCCGGGATTTTGCTAAAACTCTAACTGCTTCTTTTGCTAGCTAAACGATGAAAAAAATAAATTACTTCAGCTTATGTATTTTGGCTTTGTTTTCGTGTAAAAACAAAAGCGCTGAATCTGAAAATATTGAACGGAAAATCAGTCAGCAACCCAATATCCTATTTATCTGTGTGGATGACCTGCGTCCTGAGTTAGGCTGCTACGGGAGTGAATATATTCATTCCCCCAATATTGATGAGCTGGCTCAAACAGGCGCAGTATTTACTAATCATTTCGTGTCGATTCCAACTTGCGGTGCTTCGCGAAGCAGTTTATTGACGGGAATGTATCCGCGAACCAAGGGGCATTTGTCTAACGAAGCCATTCACAAGCTGATATCGGGAAAGCCTGAGACAGAAGCGCCCGAAACGTTTATTCATCATTTACGACGAAACGGCTATTACACGGTTGGCATAGGCAAAATCAGTCATTATGCTGATGGCCTGTTGTATGGGTATACCGATTCGGTAGGAAGCGAGCTGGAATTGCCACACAGTTGGGATGAAATGTTGTTCGACCCCGGTAAATGGGAGACTGGTTGGAATGCTTTTTTCGGATATGCTGACGGAGAAAACAGGCAAAGCCGAAACCGGCAGGTTGCGCCCTACGAAAAAGGAAATGTTGAGGACACCGGCTATCCGGATGGATTGACAGCCAATTTAGCGCTAAGCAAATTGAATGAACTGGCTCAAAAGAAGCAGCCTTTTTTCCTGGGAGTTGGTTTTTTCAAGCCTCATTTACCCTTTAATGCACCGGCTAAGTATTGGGATTTATACAAGGAGGAAGACCTTCCTTTGTCTCCCAATCCAGCTATTCCGGCTAATGTTCATAAAGCAAGCTTACACGCCAGCGGTGAGTTTAATGGCTACCGGCTGGGCGACGAACAGGCCTCACTGGAAGGGCCGGTTTCTGATGCTTATGCCCGAAAAATCCGGCATGCTTATTTTGCTTGCATCAGCTATGTTGATGCCCTAGTTGGGAAACTGTTGGATGAGTTGGACGAGTTAGGCCTGGCCGAAAACACCGTTGTTGTGCTATGGGGTGATCATGGCTGGCATTTGGGAGATCAGTTGGTTTGGGGAAAACATACCATTTTTGAGCGGGCGCTGAAAAGTGCGTTTATTGTTCGGGTGCCCGGAATGACCACGGGGCAAACCGTTAACCGGGTGGTAAGCTCGGTTGATATTTATCCTACGCTGATGGACCTGTGTGAAGTTGCTATGCCGCATGTGACCGATGGAAGAAGTATGCTTCCTCTTTTGGGTGACAAGCCGGCCGAGTGGGAAGATGAGGCGTTTGGCTATTTTAGAAACGGGATTTCACTTCGAACCGATCGTTATCGACTGTCGAAGTATTTCCGCCAGCAGCAACCCGTTATTGAATTGTATGACCACCTGACGGATCCGCATGAAACGAAAAATATTGCGGCAGAGCATCCGGAAGTGATTGAAAAGCTGATGCCTGTTTGGGAAAAGGGAAATACCGGCCTGTACGAAAAGTAGCTCGTGGCTTTGCATGATGCAGCAATGGCATTTTTCTTCCTTGTACATAATTGCGTCATCTCTAAAAAAAACTACTTTTGCCACCATATTTGTTTG
Organism: Sunxiuqinia rutila; assembly: GCF_050589705.1. NCBI lineage: Bacteria > Pseudomonadati > Bacteroidota > Bacteroidia > Marinilabiliales > Prolixibacteraceae > Sunxiuqinia > Sunxiuqinia rutila. The sequence continues at coordinate 386,415 of NZ_JBNGOT010000003.1, read as the reverse complement.
TACAATGGAGATCAAAGAACATACTCAGGAACTGTTTCTTTTTGCCGAGATGAAACAAGGCAAAGAGTATGCTTTTGATTTCTTTTTCAATTATTACTATCCGGGCCTTTGTGTTTATGCCCAAAACATGTTTTCACTTCCCGAGGAAGAAACCAAAAACATGGTTCAGGATGTATTTTTGAAATTTTGGAATGATCGCCGAAAAATTGTAATCACCACTTCGGTAAGGTCATATTTGTTTGTGTCGGTTAAAAACCGGAGTCTTGATTATTTGAAAAAGAAAAAACGCCAAGGAACGAAGGTTGAGTTTGAAGGGAAGGATTTTTCCGAAGAGGCTATTGATACCTATGTTTTATCGGAATTGGAAACACTGTTTAAGGAGAGTTTGGATAAGCTGCCTGCCCGGTGTCGGGAGGTTTTTGAGCTAAGCCGTTTCGAGGGATTAAAGAACCGCGATATTGCAAAACAACTGGATATATCGGAGAAGACGGTTGAAAACCAAATGACCAAAGCGTTGAAAATTCTGAAGCTAGAACTAAAGGATTACCTACCATTACTGATTCTATTTGAGACCTTTCACTTTTTAAAATAAAAAAAACAGTTTTTTCTTGTTCAGGCGTAGGGGGAAATCGAGGACTTGTCGTCATTAACGATAAAAGCACGATTCGTTGGAAGAAAGAAACAAGATATATCGCTTAATTGAACTGGAGTGTGGTAAGCTGTTGAACGAACAGCAAGAAAAAGAGCTTAATTGTTGGTTGGAAGAATCTTCAGAGCACCAATCGGACTATGAAGAAGTTCGAAAAGTGTTGATGTATTCACAGCGGTTAGGCGCCATGAAAAAGATTGATGTTTCCAATGACTTGAAGCAAGTCAAGGCGAAAATCGGTAAGGAGAATTTCATACGCAAATTCTACATCGGTTTTCAGCGTGTAGCAGCTTTCCTCATCGTTCCCCTCATGCTTTACAGTATCTGGACACTGGTAGGCGAACCACTGGGGAACCGAAGAAATACAATCACAAAATCAACAGAAACTTCCTTTGGCGTACGTTCGCAAATTCAGCTGAGCGATGGAACTCACGTTTGGCTGAACTCGGGCAGTAAGTTGTTTTATCCCGAAGAATTCAGCGGTGACAAGCGCGTGGTTAAACTATTGGGCGAAGCTTATTTTCAGGTTCAGTCCGATAAAAACAACCCCTTTTATGTTGAGGTGGGCAACTACATGGTAAAAGCCACCGGTACCCGCTTCAACATCAGTAACTATCCGGATGATATTGAAATCACCACTTTTCTGGAATCTGGAAGAGTAGAGCTGGTTGCCCTTGAAGAAGGAGAGGAAAGGAGCTATGGCAGATTGTTGCAGGGACAAAAAGCGGTAGCTAATAAAACCAGCGGGAAGATTGCAACTTACGAAGCGGATGGCGAAAAGCACCTGAGCTGGATGAATGGAGAGCTCATGTTCCGCAGAGACAGTATTAAGGATGTTGCCCGTCGGCTGGGACATTGGTTTAATGCCGAGGTTGTCATTGATGACAAGCGCCTGGAAGAGTATGTTTTCACTGCAACATTCACCAACGAATCGTTGGAAGAGGCTCTTCGGCTGCTTTCTTATAGCTCAGACATCGAATATGAAATTATAAATAATCAGCAACGTGATGATTCATCGTTTGCCAAACGAAAAGTAATAATTAGAAAGGGTAAGAAATAATCTAAAAAAACAAAAAAAGGGAAGCTGGACACTTCCCTTTCAGACAAATCCTGGTCGCACAGGATCAATCATTTTTATTAATCTAATAGGTACAAATCTATGAAAAAAAATCAATCCCAACGTGGGAGAGAAGAGGGGATTAGTCCCCGTCAAAAAATTTTCTTAAAAATGAAAGTTACATTTTTGGTTGTTTTACTTTCAGCCATACAGGTTTTTGCTAATGGGGTTTATTCTCAAAACAAGGGATTTACTTTGGTTGAAGAAAACACCACCATTGAAAATGCCTTGAAGGCCATTGAAGATCAGTCAAATTATTACTTCCTGTATAACGGAAGTTTGATTGATGTTTCGAAGAAAGTAAATGTTAAGTTAGAAAATCAAAGCCTTGAAAATACCTTGCAGGCTTTGTTTAAAAATGCGGATGTAAGCTACAAAGTTTATAACCGTCAGATTGTTTTGTCTCCATCAGGCAAAAACGCAGAAGTGCAGCAAGACGTTACTGTAACCGGAAACATTGTAGATATTTCCGGAGCTCCGCTTCCCGGGGTTACCGTTTTGGTCAAAGGTACCAGTCATGGAACAATCACTGACTTTGATGGAAACTATTCCATCGCTGATGTTCCTGGCAATGCGACTCTGGTGTTTTCGTTTGTAGGAATGAAGACTCAGGAAACTGTAGTGGGAGGCCAGACAGCCATTAATGTGGTTTTGGAAGAAGATGCTGTGGGCATTGAAGAGGTGGTCGCCATTGGTTATGGCGTAACTAAAAAAAGTGATTTGACTGGTGCTGTTACTTCTGTAAAATCAGAAGACTTGGTCAAAGTTGGGGTAACTTCTGTTGCTCATGCGCTTTCAGGTAAAGCTGCCGGATTGAATGTTTCTCAAAACAGCGCCCAGCCTGGAGGTGGTTTAACCTGGCAAATCCGCGGTTCTGCTACTGGCCGTGCCCCGCTGATTATTGTTGATGGTTTCCCAATTACAGGTAAAGATGAACCAGCTAGTGGAAACCGCTATACGTCCGGTTCTAAGGCAACTACCTTGAATTCCATCAACCCGAACGATATTGAGTCAATCGAGATTTTGAAAGATGCTTCGGCCACAGCTATCTATGGAGCGCGAGCTGCAGGAGGCGTTGTTATCATTACCACCAAGAGAGGAAGCGAAGGTAAAGTAACGGTTGATTACCGGGGATCTTACTCTTTCCAAAAGATGGTGAATATGCCTGAAGTGTTGAATCCTCAGGAGTTTATGCTAGAGCGTAATAAGGTGAAAAAAGAAATTTACATGCGGGACAATCAGGTAGCTCCCTATGGGCCGAAAGCCTGGGATGAGGTTGCCGGTGGTTTTGTACCTTATTACACCGATGGCGAGATTGCCAACTTTACAGGTGGAACCAACTGGTTTGATGAAGTGTCTCAAGCAGGGGCCATCAAACAACATAACTTAACCGTTACTTCCGGCACAAAAACGTCGAAGTACTTGATCTCTTTAAGTGCTTACGATCAGGATGGTATTGTTAAAACCAACCAGTTCGGACGTTATACCGGTCGTATCAATATCGATCAAGAGTTGACAAAATGGTTGAAGACGGGTATTTCAACTTCATTCTCTACAATCAATGAAGACAACGTGCCTCTTGGAGGAGGAACTTTTGAAAACTCAGGGATTATTCGTTCGGCATTAGGCTTTAACCCAACCTTGAATGTAAAAGACGAAAATGGAAACTATGTGCTGGATCCAAGCCAGTCATTTGTTCCAAACCCCGTTTCCTTATTGGAGATGGATGACGTAACAAAGAATGAAGACTTATTTGTAAACTCATTTTTAGAAGCCACTCCTCTGGACGGATTGACGTTGAAATTATCAGCCGGTTTTAACCGCAACTGGGCTTACCGAAATACGTATTTGCCAACGACGACCTTATGGGGAGCTAGCGAAGGCGGTAAAGCTGCACGTTTTCACAACGGGAAACAAGATTACTTGTTTAACTTCATTACCAACTACAGCCGTACAATTGCTGAAGATCATACCTTCAACTTAATGGCTGGTTACGAATACCAAAAATTTATTTGGGAAGGTTTTAATGCCGGTAATTCACGCTTCCCTTATGATGGTATTAAATGGTATAACCTGAATTTGGGAGAACGGGAAAAACCCATTGTTGGCTCTTACGGTGGTTCTTCGGAAATTGCCTCTTACATTACCCGCTTGAATTATTCGTACAAAAGCAAGTATTTGCTTACTGCTAACCTAAGGGTGGATGGTTCGTCGAATTTTGCAGAAAATAACCAATGGGGGGTATTCCCAGGGGTATCGCTCGCCTGGCGACTGACTCAAGAGCCTTTTATGGAAAACCTTGGTTGGATTAGTAACCTGAAATTGCGTGCAGGATACGGACAAACCGGTAACGATGATTTGTCGGGCGTATTAACCTATTACACACCGGGTTGGAATTATGGCTTTGGCAGCATTAGCAAGAGTGGAATCGGACTGGCTAATATTGGTAACCCCGATTTGAAATGGGAAACTCAAACAGACCTGAATATTGGATTGGACTTTGGTTTCTGGAATAACCGCTTGTCTGGTACCATTGAAGTTTATGACCGAGTAGTAAGTGATTTGTTGGGCGATAAGCCGTTATTGTCTTATCAGGCCATTACCAAAATCAAATCGAACCTGGATGCCGAAAAGCAGTCAAGAGGAATTGACCTTCAAGTGAGCTCGGTTAACTTTGATAACGACAACTTCTACTGGGGAACCGATCTTACCTTTACCTATTATCGCGACCGTTGGAGAAAAAGAGATGCTTCGTGGAAACCCGATATCAATAGTGAAGAGCAAGCCGTATGGGGCGCTATGTGGACGTATTTGTCTGATGGCTTAGTGGCTGTTGGTGAAGAAATCCCGCACATGCCGGGAGCAATTCCAGGAACCGTTAAAATCAAAGATGTTAATGGATACCTGGTTGATGAAAACGGCGGGCGTGTACTGGATGAAAGTGGCAAACCACAATACAGTGGGGCTCCGGATGGAAAGATTGATCGTGCTGATCAGGTTAAAATTGGTTACAATGTGCCAATTCCGGTTGGTTTGAATAACTCGTTTAAATACCGGAATTTCGACTTGAATGTTTTTGTTCATGCTATGTTTAACCGTTGGGCAGTAAATGGTGACCGGTATTTTTATGGAGCCGAATCTTTCCGCATAAACAATGGAGCCAATGTGATTGACGAGGTGAAAGATCGCTGGACTTTCGATAAGCAATCAGGAACTTTACCTTCTATCTTCCAGGCAAACTCAGCGTATGGTGTTGGAGATTATTTTCAGGAAGAAGCCTGGTTTATTCGTCTGAAAAATATTTCGCTGGGTTATACCTTGCCTAAACATATTCTTCCTGCCGGCTTTGACAATGTACGTGTGTTTGCTGATGCTCAAAACTTATTTGTTATTACTCCATTCTCAGGAACTGATCCGGAGACAGGAAGTAATGTGGCATATCCTAACCAACGTACCTTCACGGCAGGTGTGGAAATTAAATTTTAAACTTGAAAAAATTACAGAATGAAATCAACTTTAAAATATTCATTGATATTTGTTTTGGCTGCTTTAATCGGCTGCCAGGAACTGGAACGGGAAGATTTTAACCAAATATATCCGGAGAACTTTTTTCAAAACGAAGATGATGTAAAAAATGCATCGACAGCCATGTACCGTCTGTTTCATATTTATTCATATGGCGGTGGTGGTCTTTACTCTCACGGAAGATTTGGGGTAAATATATTTACAGAAGTAAGTACTGATATTATGGCTTGTCGCTGGGGCGATGGTGGAACCTGGGCTGCTTTTAATGAACATACCTGGACTGCAGAAAACACCAAAGGGGTAAGTGATAGCTACTACCGCTACAACTGGTTGAGTAAAGGGGAGCAAATTATTAAAAACATTAAGGAATCACCGGTAACAGATGATATTAAAAATCGGTACATCGCACAAATTGAAGGCTTACAAGGATGGTTGGCTTATGTGCTGTTTGATTTGTACGGAGGTATTCCAATTGCCGATCCGGAAGTCCTTGAAAACTTTGAGGAAGAAATCTACTTGCCCAGAAAAACCAATGCAGAAATGGTTAGCTACATTGAAGGAAAGTTAAACTCAGCGGCTCAGTATTTGCCGGTTTCTTATCCTTCTAGTGACTGGGGCCGAATAACTAAAGGTGCAGCCAAGACCTTGCTGCTTAAGCTGTATATGCATGAGAAAGACTGGGCAAAAGCGGAAGAAGTTGCACGCGAAATTATGAAGCCGGAATATGGTTACGAATTGTTGAGTGACTATAAAGCTGTATTTGCTGTTGAAACAGAAATCAATAACGAAACAATCCTGGCGATTCCATGTAACGTTTCCGATTTTGCCAATGGTTGGGCTGCACATGCTTTGCTTCCTGATTATCCATATGCCATTGCAGGAGCTGCAAAATGGGGTGGATACCAAATGGAATGGGATTTTTACAATACCTATGAAGCCAATGATAAACGATTGGAAACCATTATTGGAGAGTATGAAGCTGGAGGTGTGGTGTATAACCAGGAAAACCATGGTGACCGACTTAATTTAGGGGCTATTCCTTTGAAATATGGGGTTGATCCTTCTCATATTGGTGATAAAGCCGGAAATGATGTTCCCGTTTTCCGCTATGCCGATATTATTTTGAGTTTGGCGGAAGCCATCAATAATATCAACAACGGACCAACTGCTGAAGCATATAGCTTGATCAATATGGTTCGCAACCGTGCCGGACTGGATAACTTGCAGGCTGGTCTTTCCAAGGATGCCTTTAATGATGCACTCTTACTCGAAAGAGGACATGAGTTTTATTGTGAAGGCCATCGCCGGACTGACTTGATTCGCCACGGGAAGTATGTGGAGTATGCCAAACTAAAGCCTAACAACGGAGCAGCAGAGCATAAGGTGCTTTACCCGATTCCGAACTCAGCCATTACTGAGAGTAAAGGAGCTGTCGTTCAAAATCCAGGCTATTAATATTCAATAGATACAATTGACCGACCTAAATGAAATTAGGTCGGTTTTTTTATTTTTAAAATGAATCTTTGTTTTAGCTTAGACGCAAAATCTTATTTTACAATGAAACACTACTATCTATTCATTTTTGCTTTTGCCGTATTGTTTTCCTGTACCACGGAGACAGAAGTTCAAACTCATCCACAGCGACCCCAAACGCCAATTATGGGCTGGGCCAGCTGGAATAATTACCGGGTGAATATTAATGAAGAAATTATTCGAAATCAGGCCGATGCGATGGTGAATCGCGGATTAAGCGATGCCGGGTATCACTACCTCAATGTTGATGATGGCTATTTTGGAGGCCGCGATTCAGAAGGAAACATCGTGGTTCACCCAGAGCGCTTCCCGAACGGAATGAAAAGTCTGGCAGATTATATTCATTCAAAAGGCCTGAAAGCCGGGATCTACAGTGATGCCGGAATTAATACCTGTGCTTCGTATTGGGACAAAGACACGATTGGTGTTGGTATGGGCTTGTATAATCATGAATGGCAAGACCTGACGCTCATGCTGAAGGATTGGGGCTATGACTTTATTAAAGTGGATTGGTGTGGCGGCGACTGGCTACAGCTGGATGAACAAACCCGCTATACCGAGATCAGTTCTATCATCAGAACCTTGAGGCCGGATGTGGTTTACAACATTTGTCGTTGGGAGTTTCCGGGAGAATGGGCCGTACAGGTAGCGGACTCATGGCGTATTTCGGGTGACATCAACAATACCTTTGGGTCGGTTATGCATATTGTTGATTTGAATGCTGACCTTTGGCGTTTCAGTGGCCCCGGCCATTTTAATGACATGGACATGCTTCAGGTAGGCCGCGGGATGACTTATGACGAAGACAAAACTCATTTTACCATGTGGTGTATTATGAATTCTCCTCTATTGGCAGGAAATGACTTAACAACCATGTCGGAAGAAACTTTGTCAATCCTGACCAATGAAGAAGTTATTGCTTTGAATCAGGATCCATTTGCCTATCAGGCCAGACGCTTAGAAGATCATGGCGACTTGGAACTTTGGGCAAAGCCCTTGGTGTCAGCCATCAGCGGACAAGTTGGTGTAGCACTGTTGAACCGCAGTAATGAAACCGCCGAAATTAGCTTAAACCTTGAAACCATTGGTATTCGAGCTAAAGATGGTTACTCGGTTCGGAATTTGTGGGAAAAAACGACCCAAACAGAACTGACAGCCGATTCCATTAGCTTTAAAGTACCTGCTCATGGTGTGGTTGCATTGAGAGTGGAAGGAACATCAATACCTTACAATGTATTTCAGCAATAAGCTGCCAAAAAATACTTGATAGAAGAAAGAGGCTCAGTCGTAGAAATTCGGCCGGGCCTCTCTTGTTTTGGTCAATCTTGTTCATGAGAGGACCCTCGTTTTGAAAATTATTTCTTTAATTTACCGGCCAAAACCATTTTGAATGGACACTAATCGAATTAATCACCTATATGCAGATGATGGTCATTTGAACCTCAATGAAGTGTTTCTTCAATACAGTGAATCCTTATTTTATTTCGCACTGAAGTTTGTAGATGAAGAGCTTGCCAAAGACGTGGTGCAGGATGTATTTTTCAAATTGTGGGAAGATAAAAGCTTAACCGTTACAAGTTCTGTGAGTGGCCTTTTGTTTACCATGGTTCGTAATATCTGCTTGCAGCATCTGGAGAAACAAAAAGTTCGAAGTCGCTATGCCGAATTAGCGAGTATTGAGTTAAGTCAAAATGAGATTCATTTTTATTCAACGGATACTTCTAGCTTAATTCAGCAGGAATTGCAAGAACAACTGCAAGAAGTAATTGATCAGTTGCCGGAGAAGTGTCGTGAAGTTTTTGTGCTCAGCCGTTTTCACGATAAACGTCACAAAGAAATTGCGGCCGAACTTGGAATTAGTATCAAGATGGTAGAGAAACACATATCCAAGGCTTTAAAGATCATTCGTGTGGAGTTAAAAGACTATCTTCCTTTGTTGTATCTGGTGCACACTTGCTTTTCGCATCAAAAAAATCAAGATTTTTTCATTTCATGAGGTAGGGTAGAAGCCGACTTACCGATCAATTAGGTAAACATACCTGTTTGAAATGGGAACTATTGAAGAAATAAAATCAAAATACATTCGAAGAGAAACAACCAATGAAGAAGAAGCGATACTTCTCAAATGGTTCAAAGAGCATCCTGAAGAGCAGAGAGCCTTTTATCAGGAGAAAGATATTTGGGACGCTTATGCGTTGGCGACGAACTCGAAAAACTATTCTCCTGAAACCGAAATTAGAAAACTGCATAAACGGGTTGTCAAACCCAAAACCAGAACGATTGCTGTTCCTGAATATCTCAAGATTGCTGCTGTTTTTGTTTTGGCCTTTGTTTTTAGCTGGTTGATTCAATCGCAGTTCGGAAGCATCGAAAGGCTTGCTGAAAAAGTAGAGTTGAGAGAAGTTGTTGTACCCAAGGGACAAATAAATCAAGTTTTTCTGGCTGATGGATCACGGATTTGGATCAATTCCGAATCAACCATTGAAATACCGTCCGTTTTTACTGGTGACGAGCGCGTGGTAACACTCAGCGGAGAGGCTTTCTTTGAGGTGGCTGAAGATGCAGACCATCCCTTCAAAGTAAAAGTTGAAGGACAAACCATTGAGGTTTTAGGTACTTCGTTCAACGTACGTGCTTATCCCGATGCAACAGTTGTTCAAACGACTCTGAAAACAGGAAAGATTGAACTTCAAACCCAAAATGAGACGATGACTCTTTCGCCTGGATATCAAACTGAACTGAATAAACTAACGGGAAATCTTTCGCTTAAAAAGGTTAACTCATCCAATTTCGATTCATGGAAGGACGGACGCTATGAATTTGTCGATGCCGATTTGGTTGACATATTTCAGGTGGTTGAACGATGGTACGATGTTGACTTGGTTTACAATGAAGAGGATTTCAAAGAGATGCACTATTCAGGGGTAATCAAGAAAACGAATTCGGTTCAGCACTTTTTGACCTTGCTGGGACTTTCTATCCCGATTCGGTATGAAATAGAATTAGAGAAAATAACAATCGAAAAAATAAATTAGGCCTATGATCTAAAAAACAAAGGACGGTGAATGTCCTACCATCCACCATCCTGAATTCAAGTCATTTTAATAACTTAATTTTTAAGCACTTCAAATTTATGAAAAAAATGTTAATCGGAACTCTTCCTTTTGATAGGAACAGGGTTCAAAAAACCTGGCTAATTATGCGCCTGACGATTTTTCTTACACTAATTTTTGTGTTTCGTGTTTCAGCTTCGGTTTACTCACAACAAACCAAACTTAGTTTGAAATTGGATGAAGTATCGCTTGAGCAAGCTTTTACCATCATTCATCAACAAACGGGATACGATTTCTTTTATAAAACGGATCAAATCCCGGTTGATCGTAAAGTTTCTGCCGATTATAAGAACTTGCAGGTAGAAGTCATCCTTAGTAAGATTTTACAAGGGACAAATCTCTCTTTTTATGTGCTGGATAAGGATATTGTTATCAGTCCAAAGCGTGAAAATGGAGATTTGATGAGTCAACAGATTAAAACCGTTACGGGAAAAGTCACTGATTCATCCGGTGAAGCACTTCCCGGCGTAACCGTGTTGGTGAAAGGAACAACACAGGGAACTGTGACTGATTTTGATGGAAACTATACAATCTCAGAAGTTCCTACAGGTGGAGCGTTGATATTTTCTTTTGTGGGTATGCGGACAGAAGAAATTGTAGTGGGAAGTCAAGCTTCAATTAATGTGATGTTGGAAGAAGATGCTATCGGTTTGGAGGAGGTAATTGCTGTTGGTTATGCCGTACAGGAAAAGGTGAGTTTAACAAATTCAGTAGCACAAATCAAAGGAGATGATTTGGTTAAACGCCCTGTAGCAAATGTTGGACAATCATTGCAAGGAATGGCTCCCGGAGTAATTGTGACGGATAATGGCGGACGGCCAGGTAGCTCAGATGTAAACATTCGTATCAGGGGGTTAACATCATTGGGTGATAAATCGCCGTTAATAATTGTTGATGGAATAGAGCAACGCATGAGTGATATTAATCCGGATGATATTGAAAGTGTTTCAGTGTTAAAAGATGCCTCATCAACTGCAATTTATGGATCAAGAGCAGCCAATGGAGTTGTATTGATTACCACGCGAAGGGCAAAAACAGGAGATGTTAATATTGCTTACCATGGATATGTTGGTATTCAAAAGGCCACCAATACTCCAGAACACCTTGACTTAAGGTCCTATTTCGAATTGGAAAATGTTGCCCGGGTGAATGCAGGTGCAGAACCAAAATATACCGAAGAATACATTGATGAATATGTGAATGCAACTGACAGGGAAAAATACCCGTTACCTTTTCCTTGGTTTGACAAGGGGGTTATGCTTAAAAATGCACCACAGCAAAACCATACACTTTCGATTAGTGGAGGAAACGAATTTTTGAAAGCAAGAGCAAGTATAAGGCACCAGGATATTGGGGGGATAGTAAGCAACTTTGGTGATAAGAAAAATGAAGTAAGGGTGAATACAGATTTTAAAGCAAGTGAAAAATTAGACTTTTCATTTGATTTGAATTTTCGTGCATCTGAAAACAAGCAGCCTCATGCAGGTGTTTATAATGTGTTCAATTATATGCTTCATGCAACTAAATTTTCGGTCCCACAATACGAAACAGGAGAATATGGTCTTGGACCACAAAACAACAATCCCCTTATATTTGCAGAGCTATCGGGGTTAACTACAAGTAAAAACGATTATTTCATAGGGAAAGGTAAGGCCAATTATGAAATTGTTAGTGGTTTGAAATACACCTTTGAACTTGGAGTAAGAAATTCGTCGACACAAACTTCAGCTTATCAAAATAAGTATAGAAATGAAGATCCATATACCGGACGTATACGAGAAGTACCTTTAAATTCACTTTCGGAATCGAGAAGTAATTTTAGAGAATATACTCTTTCGCATTTATTGAATTACTCAAAGTCATTTGAGCGTCATAATATAAACTTTCTGTTGGGCTATTCTACAATTGCAAATCGTCAAAATAGTTTATCCGGATTTCGCCAGGATTTCTACAATAATGATATCCAATCCTTGAGCTCCGGGTCAGAAGAAAATAAAGATAATGGAGGAAGTAACAGCGAGTATGGTTTACGCTCTTATTTCGGACGTGCAAATTACAATTATGCAAAAAAATATTTTGTTGAGGTAAATGCCCGCTACGATGGTTCTTCACGGTTTAGTTCAACGAAGCAGTATGCTTTCTTCCCATCATTCTCAGGTGCTTGGAGAATCTCTCAAGAAGATTTCTGGAGTGACTATTCCGGTATTGTAAATGAGTTTAAACTACGCGCGTCCTGGGGGTTGACGGGTAATCAGGCAATAAGTCTTTATGAGTTTTATCCGGCACTTTCTACTGTGGATTACGCTTTTAACGAAAATCCAGCACAAGGCTATACTCAAACTCAATTTGTTAATAAAGATCTTACTTGGGAAAAAACAGAACAATGGGACATCGGAATTGATTTGGGCTTTCTTGATAATCGGATAAATTTCACTCTTGATTACTATGATAAGCTTACCAGGGATATTTTATTGCAATTGCCAATCCCTGCCACAATTGGATTAAACCCATCGTACCAGAATGCTGGAGTTGTAAGTAATAAAGGCTGGGAAACTGGTATTAACTACCGGGGAGGTAATAAGCTAAAGTATAATTTGGGGCTTAATGTTAGCCGTAACAAAAATGTAGTAGAAGATTTGCTTGAAACAGGCCCTTATATTTCGGGAGGTGGTGCAAATCAGACCTTCATTATTCAGGAAGGAATGGCAATGAATAGTTTATGGGGATACCAAACCGATGGTTTTTTTCAAAGCGAAGAGGAAATTGCTAATTATCCAACATTGCAGGCAAATACGAAGCCCGGGGATGTTAAATATCTGAATCTGAATAATGATGATGTAATTAGTCCGGAAGACCGTGGCTTTCTCGGTTACAGTTTCCCAATATACAATTATGGAGCAACTATGAACTTTAGTTATTTCAATTTTGAATTGTACATGCAATGGCAAGGAGCTAGTGGTCATACAACTCAAGTTGCGGGAGGTTTAGCACATCAAGCAACATACGAGGCTTTTACCCATAAAATTCATGCAGACTATTGGACTGAAGAGAACCGAGATGCAAGGTGGCCGCGACCAATTAAATCAAATTTGAGGAACTTGCAAGCATCCGATTTACTTACTATTGATGCAGATTACCTCCGGTTAAAAAATATTATGCTTTCGTACAATTTGCCGGCGATTATATTGTCAAAACTTTCGATAAGCAAAGCCCAGGTTTATGTGAATGCAACAAATGTTTTAACCCTTTCGAAATTGAACGAATGGGACCTTGATCCAGAAACACCACCCGGAAGGGCAAATTACTATCCTCAGGTTAGTTTATATACGGTTGGTTTAAAGTTGAATTTCTAAAAAAAATAATGCGATGAAAAAAATAATAGGTTTACTATCAATCGTTTCCTTTCTATTTTCTTGCCAAGAAAGCTTGTTGGATACGGTTCCTGATGACCGTATTTCTACTGAAATTTTCTGGCAAACAGAAGATGATGCCATATTAGGGGCTAATGCTCTTTATCCAACTCTGGACGGAAATCGTTTATTTTCTTATGATGGAATTACTGATTTAGTTCATACGAATCGCCTTTTTGAGGATAATTCAATTATTGAAGCAGGAAATGCTGATGCAAGTTTCTCTCGTTTCCTTTCGGAGTGGGATGCAGCTTATACTGCGATACGAAGGGCCAATGATTTTTTTGAGAATATTGATCGTGTTGAGACGGATAATACGACTCTTATTAGTCAGTTAAAGGGAGAAGTGCGAACCATTCGAGCTTACCATTATCTTAAATTGGTAATGCTTTTTGGCGATGTTCCATTAATTACAACGAGTATAAATGTTGACGAAGGAAAAGTATTAACTCGGGATCCTGCAGCGGATATCTGGGATTATATTTCTACAGAATTAACAACTGCCGCAGGAGAGCTGCCAGCAAGTTACTCAGGGAATGACAAAGGGCGTGTAAGTAAAGGAGCTGCATTAGGTTTAAAAGCCAGAGGAATGCTTTATGCAGGGCGGTATGCCGAAGCTGCGGCTGCGGCAAAACAAGTGATGGATCTTGGAGTATATTCCCTCTATAATTCTTATGAAGACTTGTTTCAGTATGAAGGAGAGAACTGCAATGAGATAATTCTTGATCGTCAATTTGCAAAAGATGTTCTTTCAAACAACTATTACAATACACTTGGCCCTTGGAGCTTGGTACCGGGAAGTGTTGGTAGTGTATATGTACCAACCAAAAAATTGGTAGATATGTATGAAATGAACAATGGGTTGTCTATAACTGATTCAGAAAGTGGTTTTGATCCATATAATCCTTATGAGAATAGAGATCCACGTTTAAAACAATCGATCTTTGTTACTGGCATGGAGTTGCCCAATGGAAAGATTTATAATACACTACCCAACGACCCGAATGCAACCGATCCGGTCGGTGGAACACTTTATACAACGACTACAGGTTGGAATATTAAGAAGTATATTGCCGATAGTGATAACTCAACACCTGGTAATTCGGGAATTAACCTAATATTGTTAAGGTATGCGGAGGTGCTCCTTACTTATGCTGAAGCAAAAATTGAATTAAATGAAATCGATAATTCGGTTTATAATGCAATTAATCAGGTTCGTGGTAGGGTTAGTGTTAATATGCCAGAGATTGCAACAAATTTATCGCAGGATGTATTGAGAGAAATTGTTCGCAAAGAAAGAGCAATTGAGTTAGCTTTTGAAGGAACTCGCCTTTTTGATATCAGACGCTGGAATATAGCACATGAAGTAATGCCCGAAACTGTTTATGGAATGACCTATGAAGAAAATGGTTCATTGGTTACAATTGAGATTACCGGATATAATAGAGTCTTTGATTCTAGCCGTGATTACCTGTGGCCAATTCCACAGAAAGAGAGGGAGCTAAATCAAAATCTGGAGCAAAATCCAAAATGGTAAACTATATTAATTATTAGACTATAATGAATTCAGCCATAACTGCATCGTCAGTTGTGGCTGAATTTTTGTTTAATAATATTTTATTCCAAAATCCTGAGAAAATATCTTTTGCCGGCAGTTGTAAGCGTAACATTAAAATCTTGTATTATTGTTGGAGAAGTTGAAGCTGTTATATTTTAGTAGAGCATAATTAAAGTTTCTTGTCGTTGCTGGTGAATTTTATTAGGTGACACCAGTAAAAAACGAAATGCTCCAAATAAAGAATTTTTGACTAGTTAAATACTAATAAAAGTAAGCTTGTTTGATGAGCCATACTCTCATATTGATCAGCTTTATGTTGCTCTCAAGGGAAGCACAAACTCCTTTATTTAATCATTTAATTTTGCTTAGATCTAATTTAATTTGATCTGAAACTTGTCAAAAATTAAAGATTCAAAAAAAAGATTAATACTTTTAGCAGTTAAACACCGCCAGGTGTGAAGTATTTTACAGGTTTTATCAATAAACCTCTAATCAATAAAACTAAATTATTAACTAGATGAAGCAAAAAGTATTTTTAGTAGCAGTCCTGCTAACCGTTACATTCTTGAGTAATGCGCAAGGATTAAACACATTAACAAAAGAAGAAAAAAAGGCAGGCTGGGAATTACTCTTTAACGGAAAAAACCTTGACGGGTGGAAAATTTTTCAAGGAGGTGACGTTAAAGGATGGAAAGTCATTGATGGTATTTTAAATAACTCAGGAGTGGGAAGTGACCATGGTGGCGACATTATTTCCAAAAAGCAGTTTAAAGATTTCGAGTTGTATTTGGAATGGAAAATTGCTCCCAAAAGTAACAGTGGTGTGTTTATTCGTGTCCAAGAAGGCGACACCAAAAAGATTTATGAAACAGGGCCGGAATACCAGTTACTTGACGATAAAGGTTGGCCAACCAAATTGGATGACAGCCAATACTCCGGAGCCAACTATGCGATGCATACACCCCAGGGGGCTGAAGTAAACCCTATTGATGAGTGGAACACAACGCGTATCATTGTACAAGGAAGCCAGGTACAGCATTTTTTGAATGGCAAGAAAGTGGTTGAATATGAGTTATGGACTGATGAGTGGAACGCCTTAAAAAGCAAGAGCAAATGGAAGGATAAACCACTTTATGGAATGGCAAAAAAAGGCCATATCGGTTTACAAGATCATGGTGGCTTAACACAGTTCCGAAACATCAAAATCAGAAAACTATAAATCAAACCATATGAAAAGAAGAGATTTTCTAAAAGGAGCGGCCGTATTTGGCTCAATAACCATGTTGCCTTCATCGGTTTGGGCACTGGCAAAAAATGGAAAACTAAGAACTGCTCACATTGGAGTTGGCGGAATGGGAAATGCAGACCTGGAAGCCATTGCTTCGCATCCGCAGGTTGAAGTTACAGCCCTTTGCGATGTTGACTCTGTTCGCTTGGCTGCTGCCAAAAAAATGCATCCCAATGCGAAAACATTCAGCGACTACCGGGTACTGTTTGACAAGATGAGAGATGCTATTGATGCCGTTATCGTGTCAACACCGGACCACACGCACGCGCCGGCATCGATGCTAGCCATGCAAATGGGCAAGCCTGTTTATTGTCAGAAACCTTTGACACACCATGTTTCGGAGGCCAGGGCGATGCGTAAATATGCCGAAGATAATAAGCTGATCACTCAAATGGGTATTCAATGCCATTCCAGTGACATGTATTTAAAAGCAGCTCTTTTAATTAAATCCGGAATTATTGGGAAGGTAAATACCGTACGGGCCTGGTCGCCTAAAAACTGGGGGTACGACGGACCTGCTCCAACAGGAAGCGATCCAATTCCATCCACGCTGGATTGGAACTTATGGTTAGGAACTTCGCCTGAGCGGCCGTATAAGGACAAAATTTACCATCCGGGTAATTGGCGCAAGTTGTTGGATTATGGATGCGGAACCTTAGGCGATATGGGAGTTCATATTTTTGATACCCCTTACACCGCGCTTGAGCTGGATGTGCCAAGAACCATTAAAACCAAATGTCGTAAGCCAACCGGATTTGGGCATCCCGAGCACAACGTAGTTGAATATGAATTTCCGGGAACGAAATACACCACCGAGAGTTTAAAGTGGGTGTGGTACGATGGCCCTGGAGCACCTAAAAAGCACCGGGACTTAAAATTACCCAATAAAGAGAAGCTACCCGAACAGGGAGCCATGTTTATTGGTGAAAAAGGAAACTTACTGTTGCCTCACTGGGATTACCCGAAATTGATTGTCAATGGCAAATACGAACCCATCGACTTCCCGGACATCCCTAAAGCCGACCACTATCACCAGTTTGTTGATGCCTGCTTAGGAAAAGATGAATGCAGTGCTCCGTTTTCTTATGCCGCACGATTGACTGAATCTATTTTGTTGGGAGTTATAGCCAACCGTTTTCCTAAGAAGACGTTGCATTGGGATATTGCATCAGCGAAATTTGTTGAAGCCGAAGCCAATCAATTGTTAGACTTCAAATACAGAAAGTTTTAGAACTTGGCTGTTATAACGATACTAATTGGGCATCTTTTTTAGATGCCCTTTTTTTGTCCCTGAAAAAAGAATTCAGCCAGTGGGGGTTTAGTTGAAGCCTAACCTGAGATTGGTCTGGTCGCAAGAAGCTTATGGCAATTTCGCGAAAAAAAGCAGTTGTCTCGATTTAAATTTAGAGACTCAATTATGTATCTTTTTTCAGGCAGGTGTGGCTTGATTGCAGACTATTGAGCTGACACATAAAAGGTCATATGCAATATTTAAATCAGAAGGGTCTGATTTCCTTTTACAGCATGAAAAGTTAATCGTTGTGAGGGGAAGAATGATTTGATTTTTTTATCTAAATTGCGCGCCCTATAGTGCTTGTGAATGATTGATAGATCTCTAAATACGGACCTGAAAACCGGAAATCCCTCGAGCTATGACAAGTTATACGCATTAACTTCAGCACGATTAAAAAATTACTGCAAAATCTTTTTGAACGATCATGGTTTGGTTGAGGATGTTGTTCAGGATGCTTATGTCCGCTTGTGGGAGAAGCGCAACTTAATAAAGGCGGATAAATCGGTTGAAAGCCTTCTGTTCACCATTGTGCGCAATCAGTGTTTAAACCACCTGCGTGATCAAAAATTGCATCAGGATTCCTTTTCGCTGGAAGAATATGCCTGGAGCGATTTGCAGCATTTGTATCAGATTGACTTTACCGGAGGCGAGGAAGTAACGCTGGAAGAGCAGTTGTATGAATCGTTAAAGGAAGCAATTGAGCAGTTGCCGGAAAGACAGCGACAGGTGCTGGTTAAATGCAAGATTGAAGGACGTAAACAGCAAGATGTGGCCGATGAGCTTGACATTTCAGTAAAGGCAGTTGAAAAGAACCTGGCGAAAGCCAAAAAGCACCTGCGTACGAATCTTGTTGAACGCTTTCCCGAACTTTCCTTTATTATTTTATTACTTCTTAAATAGTTTCCTTCTGGTTTATTATTAGCTCATTAAAGCCCGTTTCTTTTCAAATTCAAAAAAAGAATGCAAAAAAAACAGGATACAGGGGGTAGGGGATTTTCATTTTCTGTGTATTGATGATGAAAGGCATGAATATGGAAAAGAAAATACAGCTTTATTTAGAGGGTAAGCTTCCGAAAGAGGAACAGGAAGATTTGTTGGGCTGGATTCGGAAAGACAATAATCAGGCACAATATGATTCCATTAAAAAGGCTTGGTGGGAAAAACATCAGGCTACTCAGCAAAAGACCTCTCTGAATTTAGGCCAAACCCGTTTGCGCAATCGATCGAATGAAAAGCAGGACTTGCAAAAATCGAAGCGCTATTTAGCGTTTTACCGCTATGCATCCATTGCCTTATTACTTTTGGGTTTGTCTGGTGCTGCCTGGGTGTATCGTACGTATTCCAATACCGAACTTCAATATACCGAGTTCCATACAGACTTGGGGCAGGTTTCCAGCATGACCTTATCGGATGGCACTAAAGTATGGATTAACTCCGGAACTCAGTTACGTTACAACAATCAATATGGTACCCAAAACCGGGACGTAGCCGTTGTTGGTGAGGCTTATTTTGAAGTGGCCAAAGATAAAAGGCGTCCTTTCATTGTGGATATGGGGACGCTAAAAGTGGAAGTTACCGGAACCCAGTTTGGGGTATCCAACTACACCGATTCTGAAACGTCAAGTGTGGTGCTGAAAGAAGGAGCTGTGAATATTCGTTCAGTAAAAAATAAACTGATCACCCGCCTAAAACCCGATGAGTTAGTTCTGTTCAATAAGCAAAATAAGACTTTGGAAACTCAGGTGGTTGAGCCGGAGAATTACATTTCGTGGAAAGATGGGATTCTGCATTTTTACGAGCTACCGCTTGAGCAACTGGCGTTAAAACTTCAAAAAAGATTTAATCAACAGTTTGAAGTCGACCCTGTCGTGAAAGATATTCCTTACACCTTTAGCATCGAGGGAGAATCGCTATCTGAAGTGTTGCGGCTGATTGAGCGGGTATCTCCGGTTAAGGCCATACAAGAAGGAACAGTAATCAAACTAAAATATATGAATCATTAAAAATTGAGACAAAAAAAACAGGAAAGTGCGGTAACACTTTCCTGCGGTTAAACCTGTCATCGGTAAATGACAATTTATTTAAACCTTAAATTCATTTCAAAACTATGAAAAAAAAATTAGGAATATGGGGAAACCTATCTCCATTTGTTAAATCTCAAACGGGAAGAATTATGCGGCTAACATTTCTCTTGCTACTGGTTGGGCTCATGCAGGTATCTGCCAGTTCATACAGCCAGAATGCCAGACTAAACCTTGAATTTCAGAATGCACAAGTTCGGGAAGTGATGCAGGCTATTGAAAGCCAAAGCAAGTATCGGTTTGCTTACAGCTCCGAATTTATCGATATCAGTCAGGAAGTTGATATTTCACTTCGTGAGCAAACTATTGAAGGAACCCTGGAAGCCTTGTTTGACGGATCAGGCATTAGCTATAGCATTGAAGATCGAATGATTTTGCTTTCTGCCAAGCAGGTGCCAAGCAATGTGCAACAAAAAGTGTCGGTAAGTGGTAAAGTTACTGATTCGGCCGGCCTGGTTCTACCTGGCGTTACCGTCTTAGTGAAAGGAACCACCAATGGTACAATTACCGATTTTGACGGGAACTATACCTTGGGAGATATTCCAGCCAACGGCACTTTGGTTTTCTCTTTTGTGGGAATGAGAACCGAAGAAATTGCTGTTGAGGGAAAAAATACCATTAACCTTCGCATGGAAGAGGAAAGTATTGGCCTGGAGGAAGTCGTGGCTGTTGGATACGGGGTGCAGAAGAAAGTAAACTTGACAGGATCAGTAGCAACTGTAAAAGCAGAAGAACTGTCGAATCGTCCTACCAGTACAACCATCGAAGCGCTTCAAGGAGCAGTTCCCGGAGCAGTGGTAACACGCGGCAGCGGATTGCCTGGACAGGAAGATTTCAAAATTCAAATTCGTGGAGCAACTTCAATCAACAACCAGCCTGTATTAGTGTTGATTGATGGTGTATCCGGAAGTTTGGATCGCGTACAACCGGAGGATATTGAATCAATATCGGTGTTGAAGGATGCTGCTGCTGCCGCCATTTACGGATCACGTTCGGCTGGTGGTGTTATTTTGATTACGACTAAAAAGGGAGCCAAAGGAAAAGTAACGGTAAACTACAGCGGTCTTTACTCGGTTAACAGACCTGCGCGTATGCCGGAACCGCTTCCAATGGGAGAAATTGCGCTGATGCAAAACCTGTCCAGAGAGAATGCTGGTTTGGCAGCCAACTGGAAGCCTGAGGATATTGAGAAGATCAATGATCCAAACATTTGGTACGAAACAGACCCAAACAACCCGAATGCCTGGAAGTGGTTTGGAGATAATAATTATGTGGATCTGATGATTAACGAGAATGTGCCACAACAGAATCATAATATCGCGGTTTCAGGAGGACAGGAAAAATTGACTTACCGGATATCAACTACTTATTTCCAAAAGAAAGGGTTATTGAAATACGGAAATGATGACAACCAGCGCTATTCCATGCGTATTAACCTGGGATCAGACATTAACAAATACGTTCGTCTGGAAACCGATGCTTCTTTCTACCGAAACAGCTACGACCAGCCTTCTTATGGAAACATGGAAGGAAACTACTCAAACTTGTATAAAATTTACACGATTCGTGGATTGTACCCGCTTTATACGCCGCTTGGTGACATGACCGGTTTTGCTGCTCAGCTTACTGCGGGAACAACAGATGTAACAGAAGATCGCTATCAGTTGAATAGCCGTTTGTTTGTTACCGACTTAGTAAAAGGACTTAAATTTACAGTTCTTGGTGGCCTTCGCAGTGATTATAACAGAGCATTTAGTTTTTTGAAAAAAGCACCGATTATCGGAGCTGATGGTTCAACCATTATTGGTTGGGATAATAAAGATGATAAAGTTTACAGAAGTAATACAGAAGTGTTGAAAAAAGACTTCCAGTTTTTGGTTGATTACGACAAATCTTTTGGAAAACACAACTTTCATGGGTTAGCAGGTTACTCTTTTGAAGAGTACAACTATACGTATTGGAATGCTCAGGCCAACGGATTGGTCAATGATAATTTGTACAGTTTCGACTGGGCCGACATCAGCAGCTATAAAGCGAGCGACAATATGCAATCGAATGCATTCCAGGCTGTATTCGGACGTTTGACTTACAACTATGACAGCCGATACCTTTTTGAAGCTAACGTTCGCTACGATGGAAGTTCAAAACTGGCTAAAGAAAACCGTTACCAGATTTTCCCATCATTCTCATTGGCATGGCGTATGTCGCAAGAATCATGGTTTAACGTTCCTTTCATGAGTGAAGCTAAACTTCGTGCTTCATGGGGACGCCTTGGAAACGGTGATGTGTTGGGCAACTATGACTACATTGCTATGTTGAATAGTAGCAAAGGTCTTATTTTGGATGGTGCACAAACGCAGTATATCTACCAGGGACGTCTGGCTTCAGCTGAAAAGAGCTGGGAAACGATTGAAACCTCTAACATTGGTGTCGATCTGGGATTCTTTGACAATAAACTGACCATGACCGGAGACTACTTTGTGAAGTTTAACAAAGACATGTTGGTTAATGTAACTTATCCATCAGTGATTGGTGTAAGTGTTCCGGCTTTCAATGCAGGAGAATTGAAAACCTGGGGATGGGAAATGTCTGCAACATGGAAACAAAAGGTTAAAGACTTCTCTTACTCGGTAGCATTTAATTTGGGCGACAGCGAAAACGAACTGGTTGAATACTTTGGAAGAGATGTGATTAATGAAGGCGTGAACAAGTTGATTGAGGGAATGCCAATTAATTCAATCTACGGCTACAAAACAGATGGTTTTTTCCAAACTCAGGAAGAAGTTGATGGTCATGTTTTCCAAAGTAGTGTGACTGGTGTTGGTGATGTCAAATATGTTAACATGAATGACGATGACAAAATCAATGCAGGGCGTCAATCCATTGAAGACCATGGTGACCTTGTTTACCTGGGAAATACCAATCCTCGTTACAACTATGGTATTACAGCCAATGCTTCTTACAAGGGGTGGGATTTCACTGCTTTCTTCCAAGGAGTTGGAAAACGTAGTTTCTATGTAAATAATATGGACCTGATGCCATTTGCTTACAGCTGGGTAAATCCATATACCATTCACCGCGACTATTGGACACCAGATAATCGGGATGCTTATTTCCCTCGTTTGTATGAGCGTGGATTTCACAACTACAAAGTCAGCGATCGTTGGGTGCAGAATGGAGCTTATATCCGCTTGAAAAATGTTCAGTTAGGGTATACTATTCCTAAAAAAGTCACTATGCGTGCAGGAATCGAGAAATTGCGTGTTTATTTCACCGGACAAGACCTTTGGGAGAAAACCAAGACCCTCAAAATTTATGATCCGGAAATGCCACAAGGAAGTAGCTATCGTTATCCATTTACCAGAGGATTTGCTTTTGGAGTAAACCTAACATTCTAATTATTGCGAAATGAAAAAGACAAACATTATGAAAAAATATCTTATTCTTTCACTCGTTGCCTTGATGAGTTTTTCATGTGATTTGGACCGTTACCCGGAAGGTGATTTATCGGATGCGGTATTCTGGAAAACAGAAGGCGATTTTACTCAGGCATTAAATGCGCTGTACACTTCAATTCCGGGGTGGGGACGCTTCGATGATGATAATATGAGTGATATCCAGGTAGGAAACTCAGCCAATAGTATTAGTGAAGGTTCCTACCAACCTAGTTCAAGCTTTGGTCCCTGGAATGGAGCTTATGCAACAATTCGGAGAGCAAACAATATTATTACGAAGCTTGGAGAAGTAGATTTAGGAGTTTCGAATGCATTAGAAGCTGAAGCACGTTTCTTCCGGGCTCTTGCCTATTTTCAATTGGTAAAAGCTTATGGTGATGTACCATTGGTATTGGAAGTATTGGATATTACCAGCGAAGGATTATATGGTAGTCGTGCACCAAGAAAAGAAGTGATTGACCAGGTAATTGCAGATCTTGACTTTGCGGCAACTCATCTTTCTGTAAAATCAGAATTGAGCCAAAAAGGTCGGGTAGCCAAGGGGGCAGCTTTAGCTCTTAAAGCCCGTGTGGCGTTGTACGAAGGAACCCGTTCAAAATACCATAACTACGGCTACGAAACAGAGCTTCTGCAGCAAGCAAAAGCTGCAGCCAAAGCGGTGATTGAAAGTGGTGAATACGATCTTTATACAGCAAAAGGGAATGGTTATGACAACTACAACAGCCTTTTCTTGTATGATGGCGAAGGCAGCGACGAAACTATTTTGGCGCATGAATACGGAACAGGAGACGATAACCCGGTAGCGTATTTCAATAACCGGAACTTGGAGCAAGGACAAGCTTGCGCTACGCGTAAATTGCTTGACTCTTATTTGTGTACAGATGGTCTTCCTATCGAAAAATCACCATTGTTTCAAGGTTGGACCGAATACGCTTCTGAATTTGAAAACCGTGATCCACGTTTGTTGTCTGTTATCCTTAAAAGAGGAGATGACTTGAAAGGTGCGGGTAATCCTTGGACTCCATCGATTTATTCAACCTTATCCGGTGTTTTGTTCAAAAAATATGCCTATGCTGCAGAGTGGGAAACCCAAAAGTCTTACATCGACTGGATGTTTATTCGCTATGCCGAAGTGCTTTTGGTTTACGCTGAAGCCACTTATGAACTGGACGGTCAAATTTCAGATGCAGATCTGAATATTTCGATTAACAAGTTGAGAGACCGTGTGGAAATGCCACATCTGACTAATGCTTTCGTTCAAACCAATGGCTTGGACATGTTGGAAGAAATCAGACGCGAGCGTCGTTGTGAATTGGTGATGGAAGGTTTCCGTTACGATGACATTATGCGTTGGAAAATTGCTGAAGATGTGATGCCGGAAACTGTTTATGGTGCACGCCTTTTTGCCGGCGAGTATGAGGACGTCAATCCGGAATCACTGAATCTGACTGCTGACAGCATTATTATTGCGCAACCAGCCAGTAAAAGGACTTTCGATCCTGCAAAACATTACTTGTGGCCATTGCCAATTAGCCAGTTGGGTTTAAATGAAAATCTGACTCAAAACCCAGGATGGGATTGATCTTTTTTAGTTTCTAGATAAAAGGCCAAAGCCATAATTCTTTGTAATTATGGCTTTGGTAATTTTTGTGATGTATTGAAATGAAGATGGACCTAAGAAAATATAAGTTGAATCACCAGGGGCGTTTAGAGTTCTATTGCTTAGCGTTTTTTTGTGGATAGGTCTTTATCCGGTCTACTATATCACTTAAATTTATAATCGATTAAAATTTTCCAGTGATTAATACCCAATTAACTTTAGGCCTAAGTTAATCGCACAATACTTCAACTACTATTTACTATGAACAAATTAAGAACAACTTCAATTATTTGCTTGCTTATTTTGCTAAACAATTTCTCATTTGGGCAGACAGTAGATACGCTGATTGTCAAAAATAGCAATGATCGAAACTGGTGGGCCGGAATTATTGGTCTTGGCCAGTTGATGCCTTTGCAGAAAAACTTTGACGTGAACACCTATGGAAAAGGATTTGGCAACCAGGTACAACCCCTGTTACTGTCGGATCAAGGAGATGTTATTTGGAGCGAATCTCCTCTGCACATCATCCTCAAATCTGGTCAGTTAACCGTAATCAGTCATGACAAAATCATCCACTCGGATGGTCATGAAAACCTGAAAGGAGCCTACTTGCATGCCAGCAATACCTACTTTCCCCCTTCAGGCAAAACCCCAGATGAAATTCTGTTTACAAGTCCTCAATACAACACTTGGATTGAGCTCATGTATGACCAGAATCAAAAAGATATTCTGAAGTATGCTCACGCCATTAAAGACAATAACTATCCGGCAGGTGTACTGATGATTGATGACAACTGGCAAGAAGATTATGGCAAGTGGAACTTTCATGAAGGACGATTTGATGATCCGAAAGCCATGATGGATGAGTTACACGATATGGGATTCAAGGTGATGTTATGGGTATGTCCCTTTGTAAGTCCCGACTGCGATGTGTATCGTGCATTGGATAAAAAAGGCTATTTCATCAAAGATAAGTCCGGACAAACAGCGATGATCCGCTGGTGGAATGGCGTTAGTGCTGTATTGGATCTGTCAAACCCTGGTGCAAAAGAGTGGTTCCGCGACGAGTTACAACGCCTGGTCGATGAATATGGTGTTGATGGCTTTAAACTGGATGCGGGTGATGCCCGTTTTTATAATGGAGATCTGGATTTGAACGGTCTGACACCCAACGACCATTCAAAGCTGTACGGCGAAATCGGTCTTGATTTTCCATTGAATGAATACCGGGCGATGTGGAAAATGGGGGGGCAACCGCTGGCTGAACGCTTGCTTGATAAAAATCACAGCTGGGAACACCTGAATATGTTGATCCCTCAAATGTTGGTTGAAGGTATTATGGGCTATCCGTTTTCTTGTCCCGACCTTATTGGCGGTGGCCAATACATTTCCTTTATTGACGGAGCAATCATTGATCAGGAGCTAATCGTTCGTTCCGCTCAATGCCATGCGCTTATGCCGATGATGCAGTTTTCAGTCGCTCCTTGGCGCGTGCTGGATGCCGAACATTTGCAAGCCGTCAGCCGATCTATTGAAATTCGCCAGCAACACAAAGACTATATTCTAGCGTTAGCCCGGCAAGCAGCAAAAACAGGCGAACCCATTATGCGCCCCATGGAATATAACTACCCAAATCAGGGCTTTGTAAACGTTGTTGACCAATTTATGTTAGGCGAAGATATCCTGGTTGCTCCTGTTGTGAAAAAAGGTGCTCGGAAACGCTTGGTTCAGTTACCAAAAGGCAAGTGGGAAACTCCCTCCGGCAAGATTGTAAAAGGAGGGAAAAGCCTGGAATTTGATGTTGCCTTGGATGAACTATTGTATTTTAAGTTGAAATAAATAGATAACTCATCACAGAGTTTTATTTGAAACAAAGAACTTGGCAAGTGAGCATCCGGAACTTGTTGAACAGGTAAAAAAACTGTTTAATGAGAGCAGAACAGATACTGAAGGATTTCCTTTTGGAGGTAAAGTCCAGAATTATGTGGCTGTAAAGAAGTATAAGGAGCGAACTGCTAAAAATTAGTGCCAATGAAAAAAGTAAGTTATTGGGCAGTTATTTGTATTCTGGGATGCCTGTTTGCCTGCAGTCCCAAAGATGAAAATGTTTTAGTTGATTTGTCGGGAGAGTGGAACGTGCAGCTTGATCCGAATGACTTAGGACTAAAAGAGAAGTGGTTTGGAAAAGAACTAAGCCATACGATACAACTTCCGGGAACTACCGACGAAGCAGGCTTGGGAGAACCGGAAGAATACGAAGATCCTTATAACGCGCTTATACGCCCACACTATTATGTGGGGAAAGCTTGGTATAAGCGTGAAATTGAAATTCCTAAAAACTGGAGCAACAAACATTTTGCATTGTTTTTGGAACGTTGCCACTGGATTACGCAGGTTTGGGTTAACAACCAATATGTAGGTTCTGAAAATAGTTTGAGTACGGCTCAGCAATACGACCTCACACCGTTTCTGAACCCCGGAAAACATACCTTAACCATTTGTGTCGATAATGAATATCCATTCAGCTTGGGGATGTTTGCTTCTTCTGTGTCTGAACACACCCAAAGCAACTGGAACGGAATTATTGGTCGCATAGAATTACAAGTTAAAGATCCTGTTTATATGGATGATATGCGTGTTTATCCTGATATCAAAAATAAACAGGCCAAAGTAACTTGTAAGGTCTATAACAAAACCGGAGGTGCTGTTGAAGGAGAAATTGAATTAAGCGCTGAGCTTAAAGAAAATGGGATAAGAGCTGGAAGCCAAACCCTTAGTTTTAAGGTTGACGAAGGCGTGTCAACTATTGAGGGCATTGTTTATATGGGAGATGATGTTCAGCTTTGGGATGAATTTTCACCCGTACTATACAGTCTGAAAGCAGAACTGTCTGCCGGGAAATACAAAGATGTGGAAGCAACATCATTTGGAATGCGCGAGTTGGGTGTTGAGAATACCACAGTCGCCATTAACGGTAAACGCACCTATATGCGTGGTAACCTTGAATGCTGCATTTTTCCCGAAACAGGTTATCCTCCCATGACAGTTGATGGCTGGATGAATGTATTGAAAACCATGAAAAGCTATGGCCTAAACCACATGCGTACACATTCGTGGTGTCCTCCTAAAGCAGCATTCGAAGCGGCCGATATTTTGGGAATGTATATTCAGGCTGAAGCTCCTCGTGCCAATGTGTATAATGATACGGTACGGGATAAATTCATTATGGACGAATTATTGCGTATCAATAAAGCCTATGGAAATAATCCGTCTTTTATGTTCATGACCAGTGGAAATGAGTTAAGTCAACAAGGTCCTGATGAAGGGATTAATGCGGCGATGATAGCTAAGGCAAAGGAAGACGATAACCGTCATTTGTACTCCACCACTTCGGGTGGACATGGAATGGATCATAAAGTAAGCCGTTCAAAAGTAGATGAATACCGGGTTGGTGGTCGAAGGGGATTTCAAACACCAGGAACAGCAGAAGACCACAGCGAATATTACAGCAACTACAGATTTGCTTCTATTACCCACGAAGTTGGTCAACATGCCGTTTATCCAAATATTCAAGAAATTCCCAAATATACCGGTGTGTTAAAGCCTGTTAATCTGGAAGCAATAAAAAGAGATTTAGAAGAAAAAAGAATGCTTGATCTGGCATCTCAATTTACGAGTGCAACAGCAAAATTTTCAGCAATCCTATACAAAGAAGAGATCGAAGTCTTAATGAGAAGTGAAGGTAATGCTGGCTTTCAACTACTTTCTTTGCAAGATTATCCGGGTCAGGGAACGGCACATGTTGGTTTATTTGATGCATTTTGGGCTAACAAAGGAGGAATTACGAAGGAGGAATTTCGTAAGTTTTGCAGCCCTGTAACTCCTTTGTTACGAATGGAGAAAAGAACCTACTCTTCCAATGAAAATTTTGTTGCCATAGCTGAGATTCTGAACTACGGACCAACATCCATTAAACAGGCAAAGACTGTTTGGAAAATACACAATGAAGCTGGTGAAATCCTTAAACAAGGAAATTTCGGGCTGAATAATATTCCGCAAGGCGAACGTGTCTCTTTAGGTGATATAAATATTGACTTGTCATTTGTAGAAACGGCAGCCAAACTTATTGTATCTGTTGAAATTGAAGGTACGGAATACCTCAATGATTGGAATATTTGGTGTTATCCAGAGGCTGGGGCAAAGGTCTGGCCAAAAAACCTGGTCATTCGAAAGACCTTGGATACAGAAGCAATAGAAGCGCTTGAAAATGGTGAAAATGTTTTACTATTGCCCGGCAAGGAAAATCTAAGCAATAGCCTTGAGGGAAATCCGAAAACCGTTTTTTGGAGTCCGACCTGGTTTTGGACAAAACCTAGAGGAGGAAATACAACCATGGGGATTATGTGCGATCCAAAACATCCTGTTTTCGAGAATTTCCCTACAGAATATCATAGCAACTGGCAATGGTGGAGTTTGCAGGAAATGTCGAGTTCCATTATTTTGGATACACTTAGAATTAATGTAAACCCCATTATTCGTGTGATTGATCATTATGGCCGAAATCATAAATTGGCAACATTGTTTGAATGTAAAGTAGGTGGGGGAAAATTAATGGTTTGTAGTATAGATATCGAAACAAAACTAGCAGAAAGACCAGAAGCAGGGCAATTGAGGAATTCAATAATTGAATACATGATTAGTGATAAATTTAACCCGACACAACAACTTGACTTGATGGAGTTAAAACCATTGTTTAAATAGTTGTTGTTCCAGAGAAAGCAAGATTAACAGCTAGGGAATTTTGGAAATACTTGCTGGCAAAGTTTGTTAAATTTGTTTCGGTTGCTGAAGTCAACAATCGAAAATGGGCTGCCATAGCCGATTTGAATTTTTATTAAAGTGAAACTTGACTTGATTCTGGCGACTGTCAGATATCGGGTGAAAAAATAATAGTATAGAGAATGAAGCAGACAAGATGTTTTTTGAGATGGATTACCCTATGTATGCTGTCCATTGTTTCAGTTGGAGTTTCGGCTCAATGGCCGGGAGAGTCAATCGACATTCGTGCCAGAGACTATTCGCATGCAGGTTTTTATAAAGCTGGAAGTGAAGGGCGAACCGTATATAATTTTAATGTTGGTTGGCGATTTTTCAAAGGCGATGTGGAAAATGCCTGGCAAGCTGGCTTTGAGGATTCAGCATGGGAACTGGTCAATGTTCCACATGGATTGGAATTGCTGCCAGAGGAGGCAAGCGGTGGGATAAATTACCAGGGCGTTGCTTGGTATCGGAAGCATTTTCAACTAACCGAAGAGCAGGCCGATAAAAAGTTATTTGTACATTTTGAGGCCATTATGGGCAAGTCAAAAGTATGGATCAATGGAAAGCTTGTGAAATCACACTTTGGCGGTTTTTTGCCATCCATTGTGGATGTAACAGATTATGTTGAGTTTGGAAAAGACAATGTTATTGCTGTGATGGCCGACAACAGCGACGATCCGGATTACCCTCCGGGTAAACCACAGAGGACAATGGATTTTGCCTACTTTGGTGGTATTTACCGTGATGTCTGGCTGGTTGAAACAAATCCAGTTCACATCACCAATCCCAATTTTGCGGACGTGGTAGCTGGAGGTGGTGTTTTCGTGCATTACGAAAATCTTTCTGAAAAGCAGGTAACAGTTGTTGTTGAAACGCACGTCTTGAATGAGTCGGGACAGAAACAAACCGTGAAGCTGGAGTCAATAATTCGTGATGAAGCGGATAAAGCTGTAGGTAAAACCCAAAGCAGCCTGACAATGAAAGCTGGTGAAAGTCGAACGGTTAAGCAGAAAATAACAGTTGATAATCCGCAGCTTTGGCATCCCGATCATCCAAATTTATACCAGCTGGATTCTCGAGTTTTGGGGCGTTCTTCAAGTGAGATTGATGCTGTCCGAACTCGCATTGGTATTCGAAAAATTGAATTTCGGGGAAGAGATGGCCTGTATATTAATAATAAACCTTTTGAAGATAAGTTGATTGGAGGCAATCGTCATCAGGATTTTGCCTATGTGGGGAATGCCATCTCGAATAATATGCACTGGCGCGATGTCCAAAAATTACGTGAAGCCGGATTTCGGGTGATTCGCTCTGCCCACTACCCACAAGATCCTGCTTTCATGGATGCTTGTGATGAGTTGGGCATGCTGGTTATTGTCGCGACTCCTGGTTGGCAGTTTTACAACAAAAAGCCAATCTTTAGCGAACGTGTTTACAGCGATATCTGCAATATGATCCGTCGTGACCGTAACCATCCATGTGTTATGCTTTGGGAACCAATTCTTAACGAAACACATTATCCAAGAGAGTTTGCGCAAACAGTTCACAATATTGTACACGAAGAATTTCCTTACCAGGGAGCCTATACGGCAGCCGATTTATCGCCATCGCACCCTGAAACAACCGAGATATTTGATGTTGTTTTTGCTCACCCGCGTGATGAATATGAAATGGAGCAATCGGTTTTTACGCGCGAATGGGGCGACAATGTGGATGACTGGTCTTCACACAATTCAACAAGCCGGATGCCGCTTAGTTGGGGAGAAGTACCCCAGTTGATCCAAGCCAATCACTATGCCAAACCCGATTATCCGTTTTCATGTATCGATCGGTTGTATAAAACGCCTCGTCAGCATGTGGGGGGAACCATGTGGCATTCGTTTGACCACCAGCGTGGTTATCATCCCGATCCTTTTTGGGGCGGGATCATGGATGCGTTCCGGCAGCCAAAATACGCTTGGTATATGTTTCGTAGTCAGCGCGATCCGCAACTGGAAGTTCCTAATGTCGCTAATGGCCCCATGGTTTATATTGCGAATGAGCTTTCACCTTTTTCAAGTAAAGACATTACAGTTTATACCAACTGTGATGAGGTTCGGTTAACCGTGTTTGGAAAAGAGGTTGGAACGAAAGAAGCACGAAATGATGAACCTGGTATTAAACACCCAATCGTTGTTTTTGAGGATGCGTTCGATTTCATGGAAGAGAAGAAACTGCATCGGGCCCGAAAGTTTGACCAGGCAACCGTTGTCGCTGAAGGGATTGTAGATGGAAAGGTGGTAACAACCAGTACCCGTATGCCAGCCCGGCGAAAAACACGTATTGTGTTAAAGGCTGATCATGCTGGAGCGCCTTTGCAAGCTGATGGATCTGACCTGCTCACAGTCGTTGCTTTTGTTGTGGACGATCGAGGTAATGTCAAGCGTTTATGCGAAGATGAGATCTATTTTGAAGTTAGCGGGGAAGGTAGCCTGGTTGGTGATGCGACTATTGGAGCCAATCCACGCCAAGTTGAATGGGGAACCGCTCCCGCATTGATTCGTTCAACGACTACCCCAGGGAAAATAACCGTTGTTGCAAAGCCTGCGTTTGAAGGAATTAATGGTCTTGAGAAAGGAGAGTTGGTTATTGAAAGTATTCCTACGAAGATACCGTTTATATATAAGGAAGAGCCTGTTGCTGGCTTTGGACAAGCGATACAAGATGGCGAGAAAAGTTCGGGATCCATGGAAGTTAACGAGTTGAAGAAGAAATTGGAGCAAACGCAACGTGAATTGAATCAGTTAAAGCTAAAAGAGATTGAACGTCAGCAAGAAGAGTTTGAAGGACTCAACTAGAATTGTACGATAGGAATGGCTTTGGGGAGAGGAGATGTTCTTTTCTCCCCAAAAATGGCTCAAAAAAAAATGTATAAAATTGGGTTTGAATAAAATTTGTGCAATCGATTTCACTTCTTTTAATTATCTTCGAACAGTCAAGAAAAAGTAAATAATTGATTATGATTTTAGGGGAGCTATCCATGCTCTTTTGCTTGTTTGAACGACTAAACACAATACCAATGAAAAACCTACTTCTTAGTTTGCTTTTATCAATTGTCATTCAGCCTCTTTGGGCCCAAATAAATGCAAGTGTAATTCCTGCACCTACTTCATCAACTGTAGGGGAAGGCCAGTTTAAATTGCATGCGGGCTTACGTATTCTGAGTTCAACGGATTTCGCCGATGAGATCTACTTCTTACAAAAAGAATTCCTTCGGTACCACAAGCTTTCGAGCACAATCGTTGAGAATAATCGGGATGCAGAAATTGTTCTGGAAAAAACGAAATTGAATAATGGTCAGTTGTACAAGTTAGCCATTACTCCCAACCAGATAACGATTCAGGCAGAAACAAAAGAAGGTGCCTTTTACGGCATAATCTCATTACTGCAATTGGCAAACAATAGTCAAAATAATTCAATTGCTTGTGTGAGTGTTTCAGACACTCCAGCTTATGGTTGGCGCGGTGTTATGTTGGATGAATCCCGGCACTTTTTTGGCAAGGAAAAAGTTAAATCCTTGCTCGACTGGATGGCCTATTATAAACTAAACCGTTTTCACTGGCACTTAACAGACGAACCAGGTTGGCGGATCGAGATTTTGAATTATTCGAAACTAGCCGAAGTTGGAGGAATAGGTAATCATTCAGACAAAAAAGCAGCTTGCCAATACTATTCGCAGGAAGATATTAAAGAGATTGTTGCTTATGCAGCCGAACGTCACATTGTGATCATTCCAGAGATTGATATGCCCGGACATGCTACTGCGGCGAATCGGGCTTACCCGGAATTTAGTGGTGGCGGCTCCGTAAAATACCCTGAGTTTACATTCCATCCGGCCAAAGAAGGTACTTACCAATACCTAACCAATATTTTGCGCGAGGTGGATGCTCTTTTCCCGTCGCAAATGATTCATGTTGGTGGCGATGAAGTCAGTTTTGGAAACCATCAATGGAAAACTGACGCTGCTGTTCAGCAATTGATGAAAGCCGAAAAATTAACAGATTTGAAGGCCGTTGAAAACCTATTCATGCGCCGGATGTCCGATTCGATTTTAAATATGAATAACCAGGTATTGGTTTGGGATGAGATGGCCAATGCTGGGTTGCCTAAGGATAACAGCATTATTTTCTGGTGGCGGCACGACCAACCCAAGCAATTTGAATTGGGCTTGAAAAACGGACATAAAACAGTTATCTGTCCTCGTCTTCCGCTCTATTTCGATTTTGTACAACACCCCGAACATCAAGTTGGACGCCGCTGGGCTGGTGGTTTTAACCAGTTGGAAAGCGTTTATAGCTTTTCGATTGACCAGCTTCCGGTTGCTGCAAAAGATCACGATTTGGTCCTTGGGTTTCAAGCTAACCTTTGGACCGAAACGGTGGATTCCGTTGAACGGTTTGATTTCCTGTTGTTTCCTCGTTTGGCCGCAATGGCCGAATCGGTATGGTCCGATAAAGGTCAGAAAGACTATGCTGACTTTCTGGAACGTTTGAAGCCGCACCTCAAACAGTACAAAGAAGCTGGATTATATTATTTCAATCCGTTTGACATTAATGAGCACCCCGAACCTGTGATGAAAAAATAATATTCAATCAAACTACATATGAAAACTACTACAACTTTATTACTACTAATTACCTTTTTCTCGGTTTTTTCTGCCGGAGCCTGGGAGCAGAAAGACCTCTTGCAAAAGGAAGCAAGTCTGAGCCAACTAAAGCAAAGCTTGATCCCTGCTCAGAAGTGGGTGACTTATCCCGATTACGCGGATCGTGCCGCTTGGGACAAGCTAACAGCTGGTCTGAAAGACGAATTAATTCGCCAAGGTAAGACTTACCTTGATTATGAGTGGAACGTCGTTCCGGCCACAGCTTACCTCGAATTTGAGAGAAGTGGTAACCGCAATATTATGCAAAAACCCTTTGGCGAAAACAACAATGCCTTGGCAGCTCTTTTCCTGGCTGAACTTGCTGAAGGAGAAGGTCGTTTTATTGATCAGATTGTCAATGGCGTTTGGCTTTCGTGCGAAATGACATCCTGGGCACTTTCGGCTCATATTTCAAGGGCTCAAACGGTAAGAACACCTTTGCCCGCTCATAAGGAAGAGGTGATTGACCTGACCGCTGGCGATGTTGCCTCAATGTTGGCCTGGGTGCATTATTTCTTAAAAGATGAGTTGGATAAAGTGAACCCATTGGTTGATCAGCGTTTGGTTGACAACCTTCGTGAGCGAATTATGGTTCCATACATGGAGCGCGATAACTATTGGTGGCAAGCGTTTCATGCCACTCCAAAAACGATGGTAAACAATTGGAATCCATGGTGTAATTCAAATGTGTTGGCTGCTTTTTTGCTGATCGAAGATGATCAACAGAAATTAGCTGAAGCTGTTCACCGGACCATGGTTTCTGTCGATAAATTCATCAACTATGTCAATGCTGACGGTGCTTGCGAGGAAGGCCCTTCGTACTGGGGACACGCAGCCGGGAAACTATTCGACTACCTCGACTTGCTGACCACAGCAACCGGAGGAGAGGTAACACTTTTTGATGAGCCTGAAATCCGCAATATGGGTGAGTACATTGCAAAATCCTATATTGGCAACGGCTGGGTAGTCAACTTTGCAGATGCATCAGCCAAAGGTGGAGGTCCTATGGGAACCATTTTCCGTTACGGACAAGCCGTTGACAGCGATTTGCTGAAACAGTTTGCCGCTTATCTTTATCAGCGGGAAAATAATCCTTCCGGGCTGTCTCACGGACGTGATGTTTTTCGCACCTTGGAAAACTTAACCATTTTTCAGGAATTGAAAGAAACAACCCCCTCCTTAGACACTGAAGCTTCGGTATGGTATCCGCAAACGGAGTTTTGCTACATGCGCCAAAGTAACGGTTTCTTTTTTGCAGGGAAAGGCGGTTTCAATAATGAAAGCCACAACCACAACGATGCCGGAACATTCATTTTGTATTACAATAACGAGCCGGTGCTGGTTGATGCCGGAGTTGGAACATACACCCGCCAAACGTTTAGCAGCGAGCGGTACTCTATTTGGACCATGCAAAGCAACTACCACAATTTGCCAATGATCAATGGTGTGCCACAGAAGTACGGAAGCAACTATAAAGCAAGCTCAGTTAAGTTTGATGCTGGGAAACGACAGTTTTCAGCCAACCTGGAACAAGCTTATCCGGAAGAAGCTGCTGTGAAAAGTTGGAAACGGGCTTATGCGTTCAAAGGCAAAGAGCGCTTTTCAATTACCGATCGTTTTGAATTGAACGAAGCTAAAGCGCATAACCAAGTGAACTTTTTAACACGCGAAAAACCTCAGATTGATGAGTCGGGCCTTGTCCTGATTCATGCAAAAGGAGGAAACGTGAGTTTGAGATATGATGCAGTAGGCTTTAAGCCTACTATTGAACGGATTTCGCTGGATGATCCAAGATTGTCGAACGTATGGGGCGATTGTCTTTATCGATTAACTTTTACGGCAACAGAACTTCGTTCAAAAGGAACTTACTCTTTTGTTGTTCAACCTGAGTAAGTTTGCTAAGAAGATCAAAAAAATCGGAATATCCGAATAGCTAAAATTTGAATGTCAGTATCTAAATATCATACAAAAAATAAACGAATGAGAGCAGTTATTACTGGTTGCGTGGCCATTGCAGGCTTGGCTTCTTGTGCAACTACCGAAAAACCGAAAAACGATCGTCTACCCAATATTGTCCTTATCAACATGGACGATATGGGCTATGGAGATGTCTCCTTGAATGGAGCTACCGGTTTTACGACTCCAAACATTGATAAAATGGCAGGCGAGGGGATTGTTTTTACACATTTCTATTCTCCGCAGGCTGTTTGTAGCGCATCGCGGGCAGGACTTTTAACCGGCTGTTATCCGAACCGTGTTGGGTTTCATGGTGCTCTGGATCACAGCGCTACGATCGGCATAAATCCAGATGAACAAACCATTCCTGAGTTACTAAAAGAAAAAGGCTATGCGACAGCTGCTTTTGGGAAATGGCACTTGGGACACCGCGAAAAGTTTTTGCCACTTCAGCATGGATTTGACGAGTTTTTTGGCATTCCGTACTCCAACGATATGTGGCCAAATCATCCGGTTAATAAGAACTATTATCCGCCACTTCCTTTGTTTGAAGGAAATGAAGTGATTCAGGAAAATCCGGATCAATCGCAGTTTACTCAGAACTTTACCAAAAGAACGATTGACTTCATTCAAAAGAATAAAGAAAATCCATTCTTTGTGTATCTGGCACATCCCATGCCACACGTTCCGCTTTTTGTTTCAGACATGTTCAAAGGGAAATCAGAGCAAGGCTTATTTGGCGATGTGATCATGGAAATTGATTGGAGTATTGGTCAAATTAACCAGACCTTGGAGCAGCTTAATTTAGCCGAAAATACCTTGGTCATTGTGATTTCGGACAATGGACCGTGGATGACCTATGGAAACCATGCCGGAAGCTCTGGTGGTTTGCGCGAAGGTAAAGGAACTACTTTTGAAGGAGGCCAGCGCGTACCTTGTGTAATGAAATGGAAAGGCGTAACTCCAGAAGGGGCGGTATGCAATTACCTGACTTCGGGAATTGATATTTTACCGACCATCGCAACATTGGCGGAAAGCCCAATGCCTGAGAAAAAGATTGATGGAGTTAATTTAAGCCAGTTAATTCAAGGTGATTTTAGCACTAAACCAAGAACAAGCTTCTTGTACTATTACCGAAGAAATAACCTGGAAGCTGTTCGTAAAGGCGACTGGAAACTCGTGTTTGAGCACCACGGACGTACTTATGAGAACAATACCCCAGGGCGTGACGGACAACCCGGGAAAACACCTGAAAATGCCTTGATTGAAAAAGGCTTGTATGACCTACGTCGCGATCCGGGTGAACGCTACAATGTCATGGAATTTTATCCGGAAAAGCTTGCAGAACTGGAAGCATTGGCTGTTGAAGCCAGAAAAGACTTGGGCGATGATTTAACCAACTCAGAAGGAACGGGCAGACGTCAGCCTGGACGAGTAGAAGAATAACAACAAAAATATTTTCCTGAGTTTTGATGCTTCGGAAGATCAACCGGAGCGATTAAAACTCAGGATTTTTTTATTACTGAAATATATAAATACGAACAAATGAAGAAATTGAAAAACAGTATTGCTGCCTTACTGCTTGGAACTGCCATCGTTGCATGTCAACCGCAGAAAGGTGAAGAGTCGAACTTTATCAATGAAAATATTGAGTTTGCTGCTGCTCAACAGAAATTACAGGTGGAAAAAATTGAAGCGTCAGGCAAAGTGCTGAACCCAAGAACGGTGGATGATGGCAAGATTCGTTACATCCGCCGGGAAGATTGGACCAGCGGCTTTTTCCCCGGCTCCATGTGGCAAACGTATGAGTTAACCGGCGATGATTATTGGTTGCTTTATGCACAGAAATATACCGAAGCGTTGGACTCAGTTAAATACTTGACCTGGCACCATGATGTTGGTTTTATGATTGAATGTAGCTTCGGAAGCGGTTATCGCTTGACTAAAAACCCGAAATATGCTGACGTAATTGTTCAGGCTGCAAAATCATTGGCAACACGTTTCCGTCCAACAGCAGGAGTCATTCAATCGTGGAACGTTACCGGAGGCTGGATGTCAAAAAGAGGCTGGGAGTGCCCTGTGATTATTGACAACATGATGAACCTGGAACTGCTGTTTAATGCAACCAAGTTGAGTGGCGATTCAAGTTTCTACCAATTGGCCGTAGAACATGCCGACAACACCATCAAAAACCACTACCGTCCGGATTATAGCTGTTATCACGTCGTGGATTACAGTTTGGAAGATGGTTCGGTACGTGCCCGGGAAACCGCTCAAGGGTATGCTCATGAGTCAGCCTGGGCGCGCGGACAAGCCTGGGGAATTTATGGTTTCACTGTTTGCTACCGTGAAACAAAAGATCCTAAATACCTGGAGCACGCACAGAAAGCTTTCAACTTCGTAATCAACCATAAAAACTTCCCGGCAGACTTCGTTCCTTATTGGGATTTTGATGTGCCGGAAATTCCAAATGCGCCGCGTGATGCATCTGCCGCAACTATTATGGCATCGGCTTTGTACGAAATGGCTGGTTATGCCGACTATGATTTTTACAAAGGTTGGGCTGATAAAATTATGCATAGTTTAGGAAGCGATGCCTATCGTGCACCGCTGGGCGAAAACGGAAATTTCATTTTAATGCATTCGGTTGGAAGTATTCCTCACGGCGTTGAGATTGATGTTCCGTTGAACTACGCTGATTACTACTTTCTGGAAGCTTTGAACCGCAAAATTAAATTGGAGAAGTAACTCAATTCCTTACTTCATCATGAATAACACAAACGAAGCAATTTTGAGCCTGTATTGAACTCCTCGAAATTGCTTCGTTTGCTAATAACCTAACAATTGATTTGGCTTGATCTCCTGAAATGAAAACCAGGTTGAACAAAAGCCTGAATGACATCAGAAGATGGCCGACAACCTTGAAGAAA
This sequence comes from Sunxiuqinia rutila, assembly GCF_050589705.1. NCBI lineage: Bacteria > Pseudomonadati > Bacteroidota > Bacteroidia > Marinilabiliales > Prolixibacteraceae > Sunxiuqinia > Sunxiuqinia rutila. Next base: position 347,401 of record NZ_JBNGOT010000003.1, on the reverse strand, counting down.
TAATCAAATAAATAGATCACTTGTGAAATTTTAGTTATGAGAAAAAACGTGATTCTTTGTTTAGTAATCTTTCTAATTGGATTAAGTGCTCCGGGCCATGCTCAATTCTATGAAAAACCCAAAAGAGCTTCTGTTGCCTTGGAGCATGGCGCACACCGGTTGGGGCGACGCACCGATGCGATGATGGAGACTTGGCGTAACTATGGGTTGGGGCAGTTTATCCACTGGGGCGTTTATGCCATTCCCGGAGGATACTGGAACGGAAAAGCTTATCCGGGTGCGGCAGAGTGGATTCGTGCGTGGAATGAGATGCCGCGAGATGAGTACGATCAGTTATACAAACAGTTCAATCCCAAAGATTTTGATGCAAAGAAATGGGCCCGTCAAGCCAAAGAGATGGGAGCCAAATACATGCTTATCACCACAAAACATCACGATGGTTTCTGTTTGTGGCCAAGTAAATACACCGATTATACCATTGAAAATTCACCTTATAAAGAAGATATTGTAGGTGATTTAGTAAAAGCCTATACCGCCGAAGGAATTGATGTCTATTTGTACTTTTCGATTATCGACTGGAATCATCCGGGCTATCGCAGCAAAATTAAAAGTGATGACGAACGTCCGGCTTACGAAGAGTTCAAGCAGTTTACCCGCAACCAATTGGTGGAATTGCTTGATTTGTATCCCGAAACAAAAGGTTTGTGGTTTGACGGTACCTGGGATAAAGCCTGGGTTGAACAAGCTGAATTTGCTGATGAGCTTGGAAAAGAACTGCGCTCAATGATTCCCGGCTTGATTATCGGAAGTCGCTTTCGGGCTGATGAAAAAGGCAATCGCCACTTTGATGCCAATGGCGACATGATGGGAGATTATGAGCAAGGATGGGAGCGTAAAATCCCCGCAAATATTGATGTTTTGAACGGTAATGACTGGGATTGTGTCATGACTATTCCGGAAAACCAATGGGGCTATAATTCGAACTGGAAAGGACATGTGAAAAGTAGCAATGAGTTGTTGGAAATGCTTATTCGCTGCGTATCAATGGATGGAAACTTCGTAATAAATTTTGGCCCCGATGGACTTGGCAACATTCGGCCGGAAGAAACTGAGCGTGCTGCCGATATTGGCAAATGGATGAAGAAAAACGGGGAGGCAATCCACGATTGTGGTTATGCTGGCCTGGATGAACAGAATTGGGGATACTTTACTAAAAGCAGAACCAATGGCAAAACTTACCTGTTGGTTACGAATGTCCCGGTTACAGGTGGTTTAACTGTTAAGGTTCCTAAAGACAAGGAAATCGCGAAGGTTTACCCACTTGCTTTGCCCAATCAATCACTGAAGTTGGAAAAAACAGGCAAGTATGATTATTTTATTCGCCTGAATGAAAAGAATACGGATTCGATTGCGGTATTTGTTTTGGAATACAAAGGAGAGGACGAATCAGATTCAGACAATTTTCAGGAACCCAAAATCTGATCGGTAATTAATGCCGGCTGTCGCTAAATGTGCGATAAGGACATATCAACCTCATTAGGGTAGAATGATTAACCAGACTGGAGATTAGCTTCAGTCTGGTTTTTTTAGTACTTGTGATTGAATATCTAAAATTTCACTCACACATTATGGCTTTAGTTTGAAGTAAATGAGGTTTTTATGTTTGATTGAAGAGGTTTTGTGTGGAGTGTTTTAATATATTTCATAATTGGTGGTTTCATTAGATTCCCTAATTTTGATTTTCTAACCTAATAATTTGGCCCCACTTGGATAAGGTAAAATTATATCAGGATAAGGACTTGGTTGTTGAATTAAAGTCTGGTTCGTCACGTGCTTTTCAGATTTTGTTTGAAAAGTACAGTCAACGAATTTTTCATTTTTCCTTAAGCTACTTGAAAAACAGGCAAGAAGCAGAAGAGATTGTTCAAGAGGTTTTCTTTAATGTTTGGAAGGTTCGGGAAGAATTAATGGCTGAGCGATCGTTTGAATCCTATTTATTTACCATCGCCAAAAATGCAATTTTGAATACCATTCGGAAATCGGGCTATCAGAAAGCCTATTTGGAATATGTCAAACTTCATCCCGGTAAGAATATTCTTTTAGAAGAAGAACTGGATTTTAAAGAGCTGGATCAGGCTTTTCGGCGGGCTATTGAAAAGCTTCCACCACGACGCCAGGAAGTTTTTCGGTTGAGCAGGGAGAGGAACCTGACACATGCTGAAATTGCTCAAGAACTGGGTATTTCTGTAAAAACAGTAGAGAATCAAATAACCTCAGCATTTAGCGATATCAAAAAGGAGTTGCTTTCTTACGGATTCTCCGGAATCATTTTCTTCGAACTTTTTTTATAAAAATAGCATTCTTCGATAGGGGGAAGTACATGTTTGTGTGTATAGCTGAATGAAAAGCACACAAAAAAAGATGGCAATAACTCAATTTAATAGCAGAGAATGGCTTAACAAACTTCAGTATGGGAAGATTAGTGAGTCAGAAAAGGAGGTGTTAAGAGCTTGCATTAAAGCAACCTACAAGGATGAGCAATTGAATGAGCTCATGCAGCGGCATTGGGATTCGATGAGCCAAATGGAGCAGGCAGAAGGTGCAGATTTAAGCTTGATTCAGACCAAGCTGCTTTCTTTTATTGCCAAAGATCAATCCAGGTCAAACCGCTGGCTCACGAATTGGAAAACGAATTTGATGCGGATTGCTGCTGTATTATTTATTCCCTTACTGCTTGTTTCTTCTTTCTTGCTTTATACCGTATTTCAACAAAATCAATCAGGTTCCGGACAAGTTGTGATGCAGGAAGTAATAGCGACTCCGGGATCAAGGGTGCATTTTACATTGCCGGACAAAACCGAAGTATGGCTTAATTCGGCCAGTAAACTTGAGTTCCCGGTTGCCATTGGAGAGCAAAAGAAGCGGATCGTAAAGTTATCGGGGCAAGGTTACTTTAAAGTAGCATCAGATAAAAACCGTCCATTTGTTGTGGAAACCGGCGAGTTAAATATTCAGGTGCTGGGCACATCGTTTGATGTGTCGAATTATGCGAATGATCTTCAATTTAATGCAACGCTTGAAGAGGGGAAAATTGCCCTGCTGACTCCGAGTGGAAAGGAAATAGCGCAGCTCGTACCGGGGCAGCAGGCAAGCTTAAATAAATCAACCCATCAGTTTAGCATTGAAAAGGTAAATACCCGGCTTATAACTTCCTGGAAAGACGGGCAGCTTATTTTTGACGATACTGCCTTACCTGAAGTTATTCAACAATTGGAACGATGGTATAACTGTGAAATTGAATTGCAAGAAGGAGTGTCTACCTCTGAATATAGTTTTAAAGCAACCATACAAGATGAAACGTTGGGTGAAGTCTTGAAAATGATTGAACTGTCAACGCCTTTGAAAACTAAACAAATAAACCGAAATGTGACAATATGGGCTGAATAATAAAAAAAGGACAGTGGTGCGAACACTGTCCTTTGAGAATTAATCATAGGTATATAATTAACTCAATGAAAAATCAAATTTATGAAAAAAAAATGGTTCCTAAAGGACCACTGGTATTTTCATGCCAGTGTTAGTAAACTGCTAAAAATTATGAGATTAACAATCTTTTTGATGATTTTGACAAGTTTGCAACTATTTGCAGTTGACAACTTTGCTCAAGCTCAGAGACTAAACCTGAATGTTGCCAATGTATCCATCACGAGGGTGCTGGCAATCATTGAAGATGAAACGGACTACTTCTTTTTTTACAATAGTCAAGGGGTCTCACTTGACAAAAAGGTTTCGCTCAACCTGAATGAAAAGTCGATTACAGAAGTTTTGGATGTCTTATTTGAAAACTCAGATGTCAGCTATACCATAAATAATCGCCAGATTATTTTGACTGGAGAAACATCAAATGCAGGGCAGCAAAAGCAGATGACCGGAAGAGTAACTGATTCATCTGGACAACCTTTGCCTGGAGTTACTGTAATCATAAAAGGGACAACCCAAGGTGCAATTTCAGATTTTGATGGTAACTATATCATTGAAAACGTTCCGGCAGATGCTATTTTGGTCTTTTCTTTTGTTGGGATGCGGACTCAGGAAATTGGAGTTGGTAATCAAACAACAATTAATGTTACACTTGTTGAAGATGCCATTGGTTTGGAAGAAGTAGTGGCTATTGGCTATGGAACACAAAAAAGAGTAAATCTTTCGGGTGCAGTAAGTTCTGTTTCCAGTGATGTGTTGGAGGATAGACCAATAACGAACCTCGGGCAAGGACTACAGGGAACAATTCCCAATCTGCAAGTTTCTCAGAATTATGCTCCTGGGCAAGGCGCAACGTTCAATATTCGAGGAACAACTTCTTTAAATGGAGGAAGTCCTTTAGTTTTAGTTGATGGTGTTGTTCAAGATCCCAATCTTCTTAACCCGGATGATGTAGAAAGTGTCTCTGTTTTGAAGGATGCTGCATCTGCTGCCATTTATGGAGCGAGAGCAGCTTATGGGGTGATTTTAATAACAACAAAAAAGGGCAAGCGGGAACAAGCTCCTAAACTGAATGTTTCGAGTTCGTATACGGTAACCTCAGCGACCAATATTCCTAAGTATGCTGATAGCTGGGAGTATATCACATATATGAATACGGCTAGTATAAATGCAGGAGGAAGCAATTACTTTGATCAAAGGTTAATGGATCATGCATTGAAATATTACGAAGATCCAGTTAATAACTCCCCAGTTTATTATGATCCGGAAATAGACACGAATGGAAAATATAATTATGCAGGAAATACCGATTGGGCAAGTGAACTTTATCAAAATGGAATTCTGAAACAAGTAAATGCCAGTCTTTCGGGAGGAACTGAAAAGATCCAATATTTTATGTCGTATGGATATTTAGATCAAAATGGTTTTTTAAGATCATATGATGATACTTACCGACGTCATAATATAAACTTGAATCTAAATGTTGATGTATTAGAATGGATATCCGTTTCAGGGCGTGCCAAGTATACTTATTCTTTTGAAGATCACCCTTCAGGAGGTAGCAATGGCTGGTCAGGAATATCAGAATATTCAGGACAACTAAAAAACGATCTTCGCCCTTTGATGCCGGTAAGACATCCTGATGGTAATTGGGCAGGACAAGGATCTTTTACCAATCCCTTTGCTGTTGGAGCAGAAGGAGGCTATGATCAGCGCAAAGTAAACGATCTCTGGTTAACTGGAGCTGTTGAAATCCGACCGATAAAAGATGTAAAAGTAAATGTTGATTACACCTTTAATCCATATTCATGGAATAAAGAGCGTACCTCAAGACTATTTTCTGAATATTGGGCAGAACCTGGTAAATCAAACATTTATCCTTGGGTAAATCCCAACTCAGTAGCATTAGAGAATAGCAATGATTACTACAAGGCTTTGAATGCTTATGCCGATTACACGAAATCGCTTGAAGACCATAATTTTAAAGTTCTTGTGGGGTACAACCAGGAGACCAAAGATCTGAAATGGTTTTATGCGAAACGCGAAAACCTGATTGATAATGATCTCCCGGCAATAAACCGGGCTACCGGAGAAGATTACGTGAATGGTAGTGCTTCTTCTTGGGCGGTGCAAGGAGCATTTTTCAGATTTAATTACAATTATGCTGAGAAATATTTCCTGGAAGCTAATGGACGGTACGATAGTTCTTCAAAGTTTCCGAAAGGAGACCGTGCTGAATTTTTCCCTTCTGTTTCAGCTGCCTGGCGTTTTTCTGAAGAAGGCTTTTGGGACGGTTTGAAGCATGTTGTTAGCGAAGCAAAGTTGAGAGCTTCTTATGGTTCTTTAGGAAACCAAGTTGTAAGCAGTAGCGATTTCCCTTATATCTCAAATTATGGAATTAATACGGCCACTTCTTATATGTTAGGTGGTATTTTACCAGTTAGTGTATCGCCGGGATCGTTAGTTAGTCCTTCTTTTACATGGGAAGAGGTAAATCAATGGAATATTGGTGTAGACGTAGGGCTTTGGGAAAACAAGCTTTTAGCAACAGTGGATGTTTATCAACGCAATACGATTGGAATGTTAACATCAGGCAAGCCTTTACCTGCAGTATTAGGCACCGGTGTCCCTAGGGAAAATGCGGCTGATATGAAGACCTATGGATGGGAATTTACAGCTACATGGAAAGATCGAATCAAAGATTTTTCCTATAATGTATCATTTAATATAGCCGATTACCAGTCTGAAATTACGAAGTTTGACAACCCTACCGGAGATTTAGGGAACTACTATGTTGGACAAAAAATTAATGAAATATGGGGTTATGAAGCAAGTGGCTTATTTCAAACTGAGGAAGAAATCGCCAACCATGTAGATCAATCTAAATTATACGGAGGACAATGGAATACTGGAGATGTTAAGTATGTTAATCAGAATGACGACGATGAAATTTCATGGGGCAGCAATACTTTATCTGATCATGGGGATAAACTTATTATTGGTAATAGTACTCCTCGCTACCAGTACGGAATGCAAATAAACTCTTCCTGGAAAGGAATTGATTTAAACCTTTTCTTTCAGGGTGTTGGAAAACGTGATTTATGGACAGGAAGCAACCGTTTCTTTGGAATCGGAAGTCAATGGGATGTTCCAATGAAAGAAACGTTGGATTATTGGTCAGAGGATAACAAAGATGCCAGACTACCTCGTCCCTACATCAATGGAGGACATGGAAACCGACAGGCTTCAACTTTGTATCTTCAAGATGCTTCTTATATAAGATTGAAGCAATTAACTTTAGGATATACACTTCCTGAAAGGTGGATTTATAGAAGCCCTATTGATAAAGTTCGTTTCTACTTTACAGGGCAAAATATCTTTACAATTACGAAGCTATCTGATCTTTATGATCCCGAGAATACTGATTTAATGAGCTATCCAGTCCCAAAATCTTATTCTTTTGGTTTAAATCTTACTTTTTAAAATGCTAAACTAGTAAAATATGAAACGATATAAATTTATAATTATTCTTATAGGGTTTGTGTTGGCCTTGGGAGCGTGTGATGTAACAGATACAGTTCCTGAAGATGCAATCACAGATCTCAATTTTTGGAAGAAGACCGATGATCTGAAGTTGTATGCTAATAACTTTTATACAACACTTTCCTCTCCAAGTCAATGGCTTGATAATACGAGCGATAATTGTGTTACGAACTCTCCAGATAACCGTCTGTTTAACAACATCACCGTTCCCGGAAGTGGAGGTGGATGGGCAATTAGCAATTGGAGTAATATCCGTAATGTCAACTATTTTTTATCTCATTATCAGACGGTGGAAGGTGATGAACAAGAGATCGCTCACTATGTAGGGGAAATTCGTTTTTTCAGAGCCCATGAATATTTTAATAAGGTGAAAGCCTTTGGAGATGTTCCTTGGTTAGATAAGGACCTTATCACGACAGACGACGAGCTTCTTTTTAATGCTCGGGATCCACGAAAGTTTGTTATAGACAAAGTAATCGAAGATTTAGAGTTTGCTGCTTTAAATCTAAAACTTCCGCAAGATGTTGAAAATGGACGTCTTCATAAGTTTGCTGCACTTCAGCTTTTAGCTCGTGTTTGTTTGTTTGAAGGTACCTGGATGAAATACCGGAACTTAAGTGGTTGGGAGTCTTATCTGGAAAAGGCTGCTACTGCCTCGAAACAGATTATGGATGAGGGGAATTATGCTATTGTAAAGGGGAATGCACCTTTCACGTTTGAGGATTATCCATTGTTTTATCGCCAACAATTCATTCAGGAAGACCTGACCAGTAATCAAGAATGTGTACTTCCCAGGATCTATGTAAAAGATAAATTGATGCATGGTTTGTCCAGGCAAGTGAACCAGACAGGATGGGGGATTAGTAAGGATTTTATCGAATCGTTTGTATGTGTTGATGGGCTTCCAATCGCACTGAGTCCACTTTACCAAGGAGATGATTCGTTACAATTGGAAATGACCAATCGAGATCCTCGTTTAAGAAATATGGTTGATAATAAGAATTTACCATATTATTTGGATGGATCACGTCCAATTTCTTATCCAGCAACAACTGTCGCAGTAAATGAGTGTCCAACAGGTTATTTGGCTTCAAAATTTAGAGATCCCGTTCCTGCACAAAATGAAGCCAATCAGACAACCTATGATTGGTATGTTTTTCGGTATGCTGAAGTATTGCTGATTTACGCTGAAGCCAAAGCAGAATTGGGCACGATCTCTCAACCCGACATCGATCTTTCCATAAATAAGTTAAGAGAACGGCTTGATGAACCTGGGGTGTTTGAAATGGGGCGTTTATCTCTGAATCCTGCTGAAGATCCACTTGCTTTGGTTGATGGACAACCAAGGTATGGTTATGCCATTTCACCTTTATTATATGAAATCAGAAGAGAGCGTCGAATTGAACTCGCCTTTGAAGGTTTTCGTTGGGATGATATTTGTCGGTGGAATGCGGGTGTATTAATTGAAAATCCTAAAACGATGTTGGGAATGTCGGTTAATGATGAGGTTATCGAACGTTATAAAAAACTATTTGGAGGCACTAATCAATTCGAAGGTCGCTCGTTTTATGAGTTCACAGATTGGGATGGAGCCGATAAAAAACTATTGAAGGTTTACGCGAATTCGTCCCGAACATGGGATGACAAGTTATACCTAAATCCACTCCCGACAGATCAACTAAGTTTGAATCCAAATTTGACACAAAATCCTGGCTGGAATTAGAATTGTGTTGTAAATGATAACGAAGTCTGTATTGTTCTTAAAAGAGAATAATGCAGACTTCGTATTTTTCTACCTTAAAAAAAGACAAATGAAAGGTTTAGTTATTTTTTTATTAGCACTATCTGTAATGACTGGCTGTAACAGTCAGAAAGACACGAATGGAGTCAAATCCAATTATAAAGTTATTGAACCAGGAGCAACTCTTGACGATATTGTTGAAGTTGCAGCTAATATTACTCCTTCGCCAAGGCAATTACGTTGGCAAGAGCTGGAGTTTATTGCTTTTTTCCACTTTGGAATCAACACTTTTACAGGAAGAGAATGGGGGGATGGCAGTGAGGATCCAAGGCTCTTTACCCCAACCGAATTTGATGCCAGGCAATGGGTGAGAGTATGTAAAGAGTCTGGAATCAAGCAAGTCGTCTTAACGGCAAAGCATCACGACGGATTTTGTCTCTGGCCAAGCCAATACACTGACCATTCCGTAAAGCAAAGCCCATGGAAAGAGGGGAAAGGTGACGTTGTTAAGGAAGTTGCAGAGGCCTGTCGCGAATTTGACCTTGGTTTTGGGGTTTATCTGTCGCCTTGGGATCGAAACTCATCCGTTTATGGCGATTCTCCTAAATATAATGAATACTTCATGAATCAATTGACGGAGCTACTTACAAACTATGGGAAAGTTGATGAGGTTTGGTTTGATGGTGCTTGTGGTGAAGGCCCCAATGGTAAACGACAGGTTTATGACTGGGAAGCATACTATGGTTTGATTCGGGAGCTCCAACCAGAAGCGGTGATTGCAGTGATGGGGCCTGATGTTCGTTGGGTTGGAACCGAAACCGGTTATGGCCGCGAAACTGAGTGGAGTGTTCTTCCTGCAGATATGCAAGACCAAGAATTGATAGCCTCTGATTCGCAAATAAATATGAATTTTGTTCCTCAAGGGGATTTTACGAAACAGGATTTGGGGAGTCGCACAGCTATTGCCGATGCAAAAGCGTTAATCTGGTACCCTGCCGAAACTGATGTCTCCATTCGTCCCGGATGGTTTTACCATGAAAAAGAAGATACCTTGGTTAAATCTCCTCAAAAGTTGATGGATATTTATTTTAGTTCAGTCGGACGTAATGGTGTTCTGTTGTTGAATTTACCTCCAGATCGACGAGGACTAATTCATGAGAATGATGTAAAGTCACTTCAAGGCTTAAAAGCAGGAATTGATAAACTTTATGGAACAAATTATATTTCCGATGCCAGTTTGAAATCTGATGGAGAGAATGTTGAAAAAATTAAAGACCAGGATAATTCAACACACTGGATATCGTCGGCCAATCAAGAGAATGGAGTAATTCAGGTTACTTTACCAAAACCACAATTGGTTGATGTACTATGTCTTCAGGAAAATATTCGAGTTGGTCAGCGGATTGAAAAATTTGAATTGGAGTATTGGGATGGTAAGGAATGGAAGGTTGCCGCTAAAGGGACCACAGTTGGCTATAAAAGACTTTTACATTTTGATCCGGTTCAGGCATCCGAGTTTAGAATTCGAATTTTAGAGTCAAGATTGCAACCTACAATTGCTGAAGTCGGCTTGTACAAGTATCCAGATATGAAATGATTTTGAAAATATCAGTTCTTCCTAAGCTTTCATTTATAAGCAAGATGGATTAAAACATCCCAATATTAACTGCAAAAGCGCCCAAAACCTAATAAAATAGGGCTTTGGGCGCTTTTTGTATTAAGGGTAGAGCCATTCTCTTCCATAAGATAGCCATCATCGGATGGGGTAGAACGATTCGCTGATGGAAGATGGTCTTCATCTTATGTCAGAGAATGTCCTTCGGGCGGGGTAGAACCATCATCTTCCATAAGATCATCCTGATCTTCTACCCGATAGCCTTCCTCTTCCATAAGATAGCCATCATCGGACGGGGTAGAACGATTCGCTGATGGAAGATGGTCTTCATCTTATGCCCGAGAATGTCCATCGGGCGGGGTAGAACCATCATCTTCCATAAGATCTTCCTGATCTTCTACCCGATAGCCTTCCTCTTCCATAAGATAGCCATCATCGGATGGGGTAGAACGATTCGCTGACGGAAGATGGCTTTCTTCTTTTTGTGTTGAAAATAGGGGTTTTAGTTGGGAGGAATGGGACAAAAAAAATTCCGCCTCAGTTTGGAAGCGGAACTTTTAACGATTGCAAAATTACTTTTTGCGTAGCTGGCGCAATTGATGCACCAGGCTGTTGTCTTTCCCCAGTAAACCTTCAATCAGGTTTATGAAAGCCGATGCATCGTCGTAAGCCACTCGAAGTGTGGCATTGGCATGTTTGGTGGCATCGAGCGCAATGGCCTGGGCTTTTTGTTGCTCACCCTCGGCTTCGTCGGCTGTTTGCAGTTTTGTTTTTAGCTCGGCAGAGCGAGCGGTAGGATCGAACCCGGCATCGGTAAGCATGCTGGCATTTTGATCGACCATGACAATGACCTGCGAAACAAAATCACGACTTTCTTTTTCGTTAAGTGTTGCCATAATGATTAATTTAGGCGATTAGAATAACGAAGAATTTCGTTGTTAACTGTGGGCCGCCCGAAGTTTCGAAGGCCGAGGGCGGCCTCTTTATCAACCGGTCTTATGAAAGGCGGAGTACATACCACAACCGTGGTATGTGAACAGAGCGGGTTAAAAATTGAAACGACAAACGGGGGTAATCGTGTCGTTATTTTTAACTGATTCACAAATTATGAATATTATTCATAATGGGCAAACTGTTTTGGAGCATCCCCGTATTTGGCAGCCGTAATAGAGCTTCATAATGTGTGCATTGCCCAAAAATACACGATTCTTCGTCAGCTTCCTCTACTTCCGGGTGTAGTTTATCCAGTTAAAAGGGGTAGGTCAATTCTCCTGAAGGAAGCATTAATAGCAGCCAATCTGCAACCTCCGGTAATAATAAACAAAGTAGATACAGATCATTGCTCTGTTATGTATTTTACAGTATCAGCATAGGATTTGAAAGTGATTTTACTATTTTCGTATCTAACGTGATTTTTTCATAAAAAAGAAATCACTTCTGCGATGATTGATTCTGAAATACTACTTATCAAAGGTTTGAATGAAGGAAAGTGTTTGAGTTTTATAGGGCTATGTATTAAATGCAGCCCCCGATTGTATTGCTTTTTATACGATCTTTTAAAATCGAGAGATGCCGCAGAAGACATTGCCCGGGATTTAAATATTTTGGTTAAAATGATAGAGTATCACATTACTAAGGCGATGAAATATTTAAAAGTGTTCTTTCTCCTCATTTACTACTTCAAGAAAACATAGAGCCCTATGGTTCTCAAGGTTAGTAGTGACCAGAAACAATCATCCTGCTTCAACCTTCAACAGCTCGGTTCTCCGGCGAGTGGAGAAATGCTTTTCAGTCGGTTTACAGGGATTTATTATTCAAAACGATTATAAATTACCAAAACTTCAGATTGGTAGAATTTGCAGGTTGAAATTTACAATTGCTTGTTTATCGGCCTGTTTGGTTGTTGGATTGTAATTTAAAGGGTTCGTATTTAATGAATTGCCTTTTGGGTGGCATTGATTGGACTGGGTTTTCTCTTATTTTTGATTCCCAATCAACCAAAATGACGCTAACTAACGCTCAAAATGTCTTTTCGATCGAACTGTTTTGCATTTTGCAGAAGTCAGTTTCCCGCCATTTGGTCTGAAAAAACCAAAAATACATACTGCTTTTAATTTGAAGATGATGAAGAAATTGCTGGGCGTGCTTGGCCTGATGGGAATGATTTTGTTTGGGAATGCACAAGAGAAAAAGGAAAAAGACCTGACATTGAATTGGTACGGGTTTGTTCGGAATGAGATTTTTGTTGATTCATACAAAGGGCTGGATGCTGCCCACGAGGTGTTTTACCTGGTTCCGCTTTATGTTGGTCAGGATGCCAATGGAGAAGATATTAACGAGCAAGCCAGCTCAAACTTGTCGGCCTTGGCTTCGCGCTTGGGGGTGAAAGTAAACGGACCTGAAATTTTTGGTGCCAAAACCAGCGGAACCATTGAGTTTGATTTTGGAGGAATTATAAAAACAGAACCGACCCTGTTTCGTATTCGTCATGCCAATGTGGTTTTCGACTGGACGAAATCACGCTTAATGGTTGGTCAAAGCTGGCACCCTTTCTGGGGCGGAGGTGCTTACCCAACGGTCGCCAGCCTGAATACCGGTTCGCCTTTCCAGGCGTTTAACCGTTCTCCTCAAATTCGCTACGATGTGAAAGCAGGCTACTGGACTGTGTCAGGCGCTGCGGTATATGAAAATCAATACACTTCGAAATGCTTTGAAGCCGGTAACTACAGCACGCCAACTCAAGCGCAGCGCAATGGGGTAATGCCCGAACTGGTTTGGTCGGCCGAGTACAATTACAACGGACTCACCTTAGGAGCTGGAGCTCAGATTAAACGCATTAAACCGCGGATGACAATAACCGGAACGGATGGAACATTTAAGGCCAATGAGTTTTTAACCAGCAGTGGTTTTATGGCTTACCTGAAACACCAAAGCTCCCGTTTTCACATTACAGCCAAAGGCTACTATGGTCAAAATATGACGCACCTGACCATGCTTGGAGGCTATGGTGTGGCTACACGCGACTTGGCAACAGGAGCGGAAACCTATACCAATTACTCCAACTACACGACCTTGCTCAATATGGTTTATGGGAAGAAATGGCAGCTTGGAATGACTTTGGGATATGGTCAAAACCTGGGAACGGATGCCGCTTTGTATGACGATGGATCGGGAAAAGGCGTGGTAGCTGGTACCCTGACCAATGTGCAGGACCTGGCGCGTGTAGCTCCTCATGTCGCACTGAATGTATCAAAACTGCGAGTCGTTGCGGAGTACGAAATGACCAACGCAAATTATGGAGTTGGCGATTTTGACTTTTCGGATGGTTTGTATGCTGATAAGCACCTGACCACCAACCACCGCTTTATTGTGATGATGACCTACGTCTTTTAACGATATAAAAAGCACACCAATGTATTGGGAAAAAGAATTTGAGACCTTAGAGCGAGCCAAGCTGGAAAAACTGCAGCTTGAACGGCTGAAGAACACGATCCGGAATGCCGGAAATGCACCGTTTTACAAAGAATTGTATCAGCAAAAGGGAATTGCTGCCGATAAGCTGAAACATATTGACGACATTCGTCAATTGCCGTTTACCACCAAACAGGATTTGCGTAATCATTTTCCGTATGGCTTTTTAAGCCGGCCGAAACAAGAGATTATTCGCTTGCACAGCTCGAGCGGAACAACAGGTAATCCCACCGTTATTTTTCATAACCGGCACGACATTAGCAGCTGGTCTAACTTGATGGCTCGTTCCCTGTTTTGCGCTGGTATTCGCGACACCGATGTTTTTCAGAATATCTGTGGCTACGGTTTGTTTACCGGCGGACTGGGCTTTCAATATGGTATTGAGCGATTGGGATGCTTAAGCATTCCGGCCGGGGCCGGCAACAGCCTGCGTCAGATTAAGTTGATGCAGGATTATGGCACCACGGCGGTTCATGCTATTCCGAGTTATTTGGGGCGTTTGTATGAGGTGTTTCAGGCTGAAGGTCTGGATCCGCGAAGAGACACCGATTTACGCTTGTTCGTGATTGGTGCCGAGCCACATACCGAAGAACAACGGCAGCGCATTGAAGAACTGTTTGGTGTGAAAGCCTTCAATTCCTTCGGGCTTTCGGAAATGAATGGTCCCGGGGTGGCTTTTGAATGCACGCATCAAGCCGGGCTGCACATTTGGGAAGATGCTTACCTGGTCGAAATTCTCGATCCGGAGACTCTGGAACCGGTGCCTGATGGTGAAATTGGTGAGCTGGTAATGACTACCCTTGACCGCGAAGCAATGCCGCTTGTTCGTTACCGTACGCGTGATCTAACGCGAATTATTCCGGGACCTTGTGCCTGCGGACGGACTCATGCCCGCATCGACCGGATTGCAGGACGTAGCGACGACATGTTCATCATTAAAGGCTGCAATGTATTCCCCATGCAAGTTGAAGGCGTGTTGCTGAAAATTCCGGAGGTCGGTTCCGATTACCTCATTACCCTTGAGAATGTCAATGGGGTGGATGAAATGATCGTTGAGGTGGAAGTCCGGAAGGACTGGTTTAATGGCGATGTTACCCGTTTGGATCGGCTGAGCCGAATGATTACGCAGCAGATTCGGGATGAAGTATTAGCCAAACCGATCGTAAAATTAGTTGAACCCGGTTCGCTTCCCAAGTCAGAAGGAAAAGCAGTTCGGGTAAGAGATAATCGAGTTTTAGATACCGTAAAAATTTAGAAATTATGGCGTATCAGGTCTCTATTTTTTTAGAAAACAAAACCGGACACTTTGAACGGGTAACCCGTGTTTTAAGAGCGAATAAAATCAACATTCGTTCCATGACGCTTACGCATACTGCAAGCGGCTGGGGGATTTTAAACCTGTTGGTTGATCAGCCTGAACGGGCCAAAGAGGCGCTTCAGGAGAATGGCCTTTCGGCCGCTTTGCGCCAGGTGCTGGTGTTTGGCATGGATGACCATCCAGGAGGATTGGATGAAATTCTGCTGCAGCTGGCCAAGGCCGGACTGAACTTTCTGAATGCCTATGGTCGGGTTCTGGAAGATGGTAAAAAAGCTTTGCTCATAGTGGATGTAGAGGATTATGAGGCTGCCTTGGAGCTGGTTGCTCAAAACGACCTTTTGCCGCTTGGTGATGAAGTGGTGTATGGAAACTAAACAACTAAACGAATAAACTTATGTGGGGAATTAACGATCCTTCAATCTATCTGGGTTATCTGCTGGCCGTTTTGAGCTTGCTGCTGTGCGTGTGGTATGGCGCCAAAAACTGGAACAACGGTCGTGAGACGGATGAGCAGGAGATTCGGGAAGATGAGGCCTGGGAGCTGAAAGACGAACAATTGAAAGAACAACTTTAAAGCACAATTTATGAATACGTTTTCTCTTGGATTGGTCGTCATTACGTACTTGTTGGTGATTGCCTACCTGGGCTACATCGGGTTTAAAAATACCAAAACAGCCAATGACTATTTGTTGGGTGGCCGGGAAATCCACCCTTTTGTGATGGCCATTTCCTATGGTGCCACCTTTATTTCAACCTCTGCAATTATCGGATTTGGAGGTGTTGCAGGCGTTTATGGCATGGGTTTGATTTGGCTTACGGTGTTGAACATCTTTATCGGCGTCTTTATTGCTTTTGTTTTCTTCGGAAGGCGGACACGCAAGATGGGGCACAACCTGGATGCCCATACTTTTCCGGAGTTTTTAGGGAACCGCTTTCAATCCAAAAAAATTCAGATGTTCAGCGGGGGAATTATATTTCTTGCAATGCCTTTGTACGCAGCGGTAGTGCTTGTTGGTGGAGCCCGTTTTATCGAGAGTATTTTTGAAATTGACTTTAGTATTGCCCTGACTTTTTTCTCACTGGTGATTGCCGCCTACGTTATTGCCGGAGGCCTGAAAGGGGTGATGTATACTGATGCGCTTCAGGGAGGAATCATGTTTTTGAGCCTGTTTTTCCTGTTGGCCATGACCTACTTTAAGCTGGGTGGTGTGTCCGGAGCGCATGAGGCTTTAACTAATATGGCTAACCTGGTGCCAGAAACCCTGCAGGCCAAGGGGCATCAGGGCTGGACTGCTTTTCCCCGCATGGGCTCGGCCTGGTGGTGGGTATTAACGACCAACATCATTTTAGGAGTTGGCATTGGAGTGTTGGCTCAGCCGCAGCTGGTGGTTCGGTTTATGACCGTAAAAAGCAACCGGGAATTGAATCGTGCGGTGCTCATTGGCGGAATATTCATTTTTGTGGTTACCGGCTTTATTTATACCGTGGGCGCTTTGTCAAACTTGTACTTTTTTCAGCAAACCGGGAAACTGGCCATTGAAGTGGGCCAGGGAAATGTTGACCTGATTATCCCCGAGTATCTTAATGCAGCCATGCCCGAGTGGTTTGTTTATCTGTTTATGTTGGCCTTGCTGTCAGCCGGTATGTCCACGCTAAGTTCGCAGTTCCACACGATGGGAACAGCCATTGGTAGGGACCTGTTTGAAAACCTGTTTCGGGGAAAGACCCTTAACAGTATGCTGATTTCCCGCATTGGCATTGTAGTCGCCATCCTGGTTAGTATTGTGATTGGCTATAACTTGCCCATTGGAATTGTGGCGCGGGGAACAGCCATTTTCTTTGGAATTTGTGCTGCTGCCTTTTTGCCGGCTTATTTTGGTGGTTTGTACTGGAAAGGAGCCACACGTGCCGGAGCCCAATGGAGTATGCTGGCGGGTTTGCTTGGCAGCGCTTTTATGCTGGCTATGGTGCACCAGTCCGAAGCGGCACCACTGGGAATTTGCCAGGCTATCTTCGGAAAAGATTTTTTGATCGATCAATTTCCCTGGATGATTATTGATCCGATTATGATTGCTCTGCCACTTTCCACCTTGGTAATGATTGGGGTGAGCATGATGACACAAAAAGTAGAACCAAAACATTTGGATGTCTGTCTGAAGGGCATCCGTTAAAATCGATATAGTTATGATCTGGAATGAAAGGATAGAATGTGCCAGTCGCGAGGAGATGAAGGCGATTCAGTCGGAGCGTCTGGTGGATACGGTCAAGCGGATTTACCACAACATCCCAAGCTACCGGAAAAAAATGCAGGAAGTAGGGCTGGTTCCCGATGATATCCGCTCGGTTGATGATTTGTCAAAGCTGCCATTTACAACCAAGCAGGACCTCCGCGACAACTATCCCTTTGGCATGTTTACCGTGCCAATGAGCGAAATTGTACGGGTGCATGCTTCTTCCGGAACAACCGGCAAACCAACCGTGGTGGGGTATACCCGCAAAGACTTAAACACCTGGGCTGAGGTGGTTACCCGGACCTTGTGCATGGCGGGCGTCCATCGCAACGATATGGTGCAGATTGCCTATGGGTACGGACTGTTTACCGGTGGGCTGGGCCTGCACTATGGGTGTGAAAACCTGGGAGCCTCGGTTATTCCAATTTCTGGAGGAAACACCCAAAAGCAACTTCAGCTGATGCAGGACTTTGGAACCAGCGTAATTGCCTGTACGCCCTCTTACGCGCTTTTTCTGGCTGAAGCGATGGCCGATGCCGGAATAAAAACGGAAGACCTGAATCTTCGGGTAGGCATTTTTGGTGCTGAACCCTGGACGGAAGAAATGCGCCGCGAAATTGAAAATAAATTAGGCTTAAAGGCCATCGATATTTATGGCTTGAGCGAAGTGATTGGGCCAGGTGTTTCCTGCGAATGCGAAGACCAATGTGGCATGCACGTCAACGAAGATCATTTTATTCCTGAAATAATTCACCCGGAAACATTGGAGCCGCTACCTGCTGGGGAAATCGGCGAACTGGTGTTTACAACGGTAACAAAAGAAGGTATTCCGATTATCCGCTACCGTACCCGCGATCTGACGCGCTTGAACTACGAAAAATGCTCGTGTGGAAGAACGCTGGTGCGCATGGAAAAATGCAAGGGGAGAAGTGATGACATGCTGATCATTCGCGGGGTAAATGTTTTCCCATCGCAAATTGAAAGTGTGCTGCTGGAAATGAGTGAAACCGAGCCTCATTATTTGCTTATTGTGGAGCGGGAAGGTAATTTAGATAGCCTGAAACTGATGGTGGAAGTTCAGGAACAGTTTTTCTCTGATGAAGTGAAACAGTTGGAAGTGCTGCGCAAAAAAATCACGCATAACATTCAAAGCACACTGGGTATTTCAGTCAATGTAAAACTGGTTGAACCCAAAACAATCGAACGTACGGCCGGTAAGGCCAAGCGGGTAATTGATAACCGAAAATTATAGGAGGTTGATATGATTATTAAACAACTAGCGGTTTTTCTTGAAAACAAAGGCGGACGCCTGAATGAGGTTTCTCAGTTGCTGGGCGATGCCGGCATTAACATGTCAGCTTTTAGTGTGGCCGACACTTCCGAGTTTGGCATTCTTCGAATGATTGTGTCTGACCCGGATAAGGCATACCAGGTGCTGAAAGCAGCCAGCTTTTCGGTTAAACTAACCGAGGTGGTATGCCTGAGCAGTCCGAATGTGCCGGGCGCTTTAGCCAAAGCCCTGAACATTTTATCGTCCGAAGAAGTCTTTATTGAGTACCTTTACGCGTTCTCAATGGATAAGCAGTCGGCCAATATTGTTTTGAAACCGGCTGACATTGAGAAATGCATTAAAGTGCTACAAGATCATCAGATGGAACTGGTTCGCGCCAGTGATCTGTATAAACTCTAAAGAACAAACGGTCATGCGGAAACTCAGCACCAATGAAAAATTCCTGATCAGCTTTATCCTGATCTTATTGTTGGCGATTGCTTTTAACTGGAAAAACTTTTCGAAGCGATTAAAAGAGGGCTTAGGCACTCAGCCAACCGAGCAGGTTCAGGAGTAACACAATTGGCACTTAAATGCCGGCCTTGCCCAAGTGTACAGGTGTTGTTAAAGGAATTGGATATTCATTTTTTTGTTAATTTTAGTGGACCGGTGTTTGTTCCCAAGGGTTATAAAAACGTTTTTACGTAAATTGTCCCGGACTTAGTCCTTCGGAATTTTATAATCGATAATAAAAAGGTATGAAGAAAATTGCTATACAGGGAATCGCCGGTTCCTTTCACGAAGATGCTGCACGGAATTATTTTGGTGATGAAGAGATTGAAGTGGTGGAGTGCAAATCCTTTCAGGGCGTGTGCGAGCAGATCGATTCAGACCAGGTAAATATTGCGGTGATGGCTATTGAAAACTCCATTGCCGGGAGCATTATTCAAAATTACTCGCTCATTCGCGATTATCACCTGCGCATTATTGGGGAAATTTATGTCCACATTCAAATGAATCTGATGATGCTTCCCGGGGCTAGTCCGGAGGATGTAAAAACCATTTATTCGCATCCCATCGCGATTCGTCAATGCACGGAATACATCGAAAAGTATTTTCCTAATGCCCAAATCATCGAAAATCAGGATACGGCTGCTTCCGGAAAATTATTGGTGGAGAAGAACCTGACTGACGCTGCTGCAATCGGAAACTTGCGTACGGCTGAGATTTATGGTTTAAATGTGATTGATAAAGGCATTGAAAGCAATAAGAAAAATTACACGCGTTTTTGGATTTTATCCAAACATGCCAACCAATCGGAGGACAACAACAAAGCCTCAATTTGCTTCGAAGTAGGTCACTACTACGGTGCATTGGCCAAGGTGTTGAATATTTTCGCTGAGAACGAAATCAACCTGAACCGAATCCTTTCGGTCCCCATTCTTGGTAAACCCAATGAATATACCATCCATGTTGATGTGGAGTGGGATTCGACCGGGAATTATGAACATGCGATTCATTTAATTTTGAAAAATGTCTCCAGTTTGTCTATTTTAGGAGAATATGTCCGGGGAGAACTGGAGATACAAAATCAATAATAAAATACGAGAATTATGAGTAAAATAGGATTGTTTTTTGGGCCTGAAAAAGGATCAGTTCATCGCGCTGCTGAAAAAGTGGCTGCTGCCATTGGAACGGATAAAGTAGACCTGGTTTCTGTGAACGACGCATCGGCAGCTGATCTCGAAAAATACGATAAAATCATTTTTGGAATTTCTACGGTTGGCAAGGAAACTTGGGACTCTGAATATTCCAATACAGACTGGAGTAAGTTCTTTCCTGAAGTTAGTAAGGCCAGCTACGACGGAAAAGTGATTGCTATTTTTGGCTTGGGTGATCACATTACTTATCCGGCTCATTTTGTAAATGCCATGGGGCGCTTGGCTAAAGAGCTGAACAAGCAAAATGCCAAGATTGTAGGAGCGGTTGATCCTGCCGGTTATGAATTTGAAGAGTCTGAAGCTTTGATTGACGGCAAATTTATCGGCTTGCCACTCGATGAAGATTTTGAACCCGAACTGTCGGATGAGCGGATTGCCAAATGGCTCGAGTCGATTAAAAATGACTTTGGTTTCTAAGCAGGAAACATGATAAAATTCAGGTCGTCCAAAAGGCCTGAATTTCTTTTAATTTCGATTGATTTATTTCAAATAAATATCAATTTTATTCTTTCAATCTGCAAGTGATGTCGATTTGTAAAACCTGTTTTGCAATACGTTACCGTTCTTTGGTAAATCGGCAATACTTTGCTTCTTTTAATGAGGATTTCTGTTTGTTAGTGAAAAATTTCGAAGACTTTTAGGTCGCTTACAACGCAACCTGATCATGCCAGCTTCTTCGGATTTGGAGTGACAACAGAAGTTGTTCTGCAAATTTTAATGCATGAAAAAAACACCAATTGATCAACAACTTGTTGAACGGAATATTGCCAAGCTGCGAATTGAGAATGTCGGTCAGGCATCGATACGTGAAATTGTAGCTTTAGTAAACTTGATTGAGGAAGAAGGCAGCGAAAAATTTGTCCGTATGGAAATGGGTGTCCCCGGCTTGCCTCCTGCACAGGTTGGAACCGATGCCGAAATTGAAGCACTGAAATCCGGTGTGGCTTCCAGGTATCCGATGATGGATGGCATCAAACCTTTGAAATACGAAGCATCTCGTTTTGTTAAGTCGTTCATGAATGTGGATGTAAACCCAGCTGGCTGTATTCCAACGGTTGGTTCGATGCAGGGAACTTATGCTGCCCTTTTGGTTGCTTCCAACCTTGATCCGAAAAAAGATACCGCCTTGTTTATCGACCCGGGCTTTCCGGTTCAAAAACAGCAAATGCTGGTAATGGGACACAAATACGAAACCTTTGATGTGTTCAACTACCGGGGCCAAAAACTGCGCGAAAAACTGGAAAGCTTTCTTTCAAAAGGAAACATTAACTCCATCATTTATTCGAACCCCAACAACCCAAGCTGGATTTGTTTTACTGAAGAGGAACTACAGATTATCGGCGAATTAGCCAATAAATACGATGTGATTGTTATGGAAGACCTGGCCTATTTTGCCATGGACTTCCGGAAAGATTTATACACCCCGGGGCAAGCGCCTTTTCAGGCTACGGTTGCGCGTTACACCGACAACTTTGTGTTATTCGTTTCCAGCTCGAAAATATTCTCCTACGCTGGTCAGCGCTGTGGGATGATGATTATTTCTGATGCGCTTTTTAATCGCGATTATGACAATCTGAAAACCCGCTTTGATAGCAACACTTTTGGAAACACCGTGGTGTTGCGGGTGCTTTATACGCTTTCGTCAGGAACCAGCCACTCGGCACAGTATGCTTTGGCTGCAATGTTTAAAGCCGCCAGCGACGGACAGTTCAACTTTGTACAGCAAATCAAGGAATACGGCGAGAAGGCGAAAATCATGAAGGAAATTTTTCAAAAACATGGTTTTTACATCGTTTATGAAAAAGACGGTGAAGAATTGGTGGGGGATGGTTTCTACTTTACCATTGGCTATCCGGGAATGACCGGCGAGCAGTTACTGGCTAACTTGCTGTACTATGGCGTAAGTGCAATTACCCTGAAAAATACCGGTAGCGAAAAAGAAGGTCTGCGTGCCTGCGTGTCGCATGTGTACCGCAATCAGTTTGAAGATCTGGACAAACGCCTGGAGCAGTTTGCCGCAGATTTCCCTGTGAATTAATCAATTGAAACGAAATGAGTGCCTATTCAATAAAAACATCGGATAATTCAACCTTGCTTCATCTGGAATCGTACTTTTCGGAGCAAGTTCCCGTTTTATTGAAGAAGGGCGATTCCTTTTTAGCCTATGATGAGCCCAACCAGAAAGTGGGGATTTTGCTCCGTGGTTTGATGTATGCAACTTATGTTGCGGAAAGTGGTCAGGAATGGATTTCGCGTTTTTTCTACGCGCCCGATAATGCCATTGTGAGTAGCCATGATTCATTTTTATCAGGCGAAAACTCTTCGGAAGCCATTCGGGCCTACGAAGACTCTGAAATCATTTACATCACCAAACCGGAGTTTGATCAGCTGCTGGAAAGTTGCAATGAGTTGCAAGGCCTGGTGCGGCGTATGGCTGAAGAAAGTTATGTGAATGCCTTGAAACGGGTGCATATGTTGCAATCCTTAACGGCATCGCAACGGGTGAAAAAGTTTGTGAAGGAACACGGTGATTTGGTTTCCCGGGTGCAGCGGCAGCACATTGCCTCTTATCTGGGCATTCATCGCAATATCTTCACCAGGATATTGAATAAAATTTGAAACGATGAGAACAACGAATCCGACAAGCAGAATGATGAATTCAAGTGATTTAGCTTGTTCGGTTGGTTGGAGAAACGCGTGCCAAATACAGAACAGCTGAATATGCAACATTTGTTGCAAGCTGAAAAGTACTGATGTTTTAGATTTGTAAGTCCGGCTTGAACAGGCCGCAGCATGCGGAAAGCCGGTTTTTTAGAGTGGAGAAATTTTAAAAAAGAGAACCATGGCAAAAGTAGTAGGTGCAGTTGTTGTTGACACCGAGGAATGTAAAGGTTGCGGCCTTTGCGTTGTTGCTTGTCCGCAGCAGGTTTTAGGACAAAATAAACAGGTAAATAGCCGGGGATATCATTATTCCTTCATGGAAAACCCCGAAGCATGTATTGGCTGTTCAAACTGCGCGGTAGTTTGTCCGGATACCTGTATCACGGTATACCGCGTTAAGATCTAATTTCTGTTAATATTAAAAAGATTCAATAGATGGGAGAATTAAGATTAATGAAAGGGAATGAAGTAATTGCAGAAGCGGCCATTCGGTGTGGCTGCGACGGTTACTTTGGTTACCCGATCACCCCACAGTCTGAGGTGATGGAAACGTTAATGGATCGCGAACCCTGGGATGAAACCGGTATGGTTGTTTTGCAGGCCGAAAGTGAAGTAGCCTCCATAAATATGGTTTACGGAGCAGCGGGGTCCGGAAAAAAAGTGATGACCTCTTCTTCAAGTCCCGGAATCAGCTTAATGGCAGAAGGTATTTCTTACATTGCCGGAGCTGAATTGCCGTGCTTAATTGTGAATGTGCAACGTGGTGGCCCGGGATTGGGAACCATTCAGCCCTCGCAGGCCGATTATTTTCAATCGACCAAAGGAGGCGGACATGGAGACTATCGGCTTATTGTGCTGGCTCCGTCTTCGGTTCAGGAAATGAACGATTTTGTTGATTTGGGCTTCGAACTGGCATATAAATACCGCAACCCAGCGATGATTCTGACAGATGGTGCCATTGGTCAGATGATGGAAAAAGTGGAGTTGAGCGACTATAAACCTCGCATGACAGCCGAAGAAATTGATGCTAAATATGGAAGTTGGGCAACCAATGGTAAAAAGACCAACCGCGAGTACAATGTGATTACTTCGCTGGAAATGGATTCAGCTAAAATGGAAAGCAACAACCGTCGTTTTCAGGAAAAATACAAACAAATGGAAGAGGAAGAAGTCCGTTACGAAATGTTTCAGTGCGAGGATGCTGAGTACATTTTAGTGGCTTTTGGTTCTTCGGCCCGTATCTGCCAAAAGTCGGTTGACCTGGCACGTGCGAAAGGTTTAAAAGTGGGCTTGCTGAGACCCATTACCTTGTATCCGTTCCCGAAAAAGCCCATTGCCGAACTGGCAACAAAGGTAAAAGGCTTTTTGACTGTAGAAATGAATGCCGGACAAATGGTGGAAGACGTGAAGTTGGCTGCCGGATGCAGCAACAGTTCGGTACCTGTTGATTACTTTGGCCGTATGGGCGGAATTATTCCAACACCGGGCGAAGTTGTGGAAGCATTGGAACAAAAACTTATTGAAGCGTAAAAAGATGGATATTAAAGATATTATTAAGCCCGAAAACCTGGTTTACGAGAAACCCAAATTGCTGACTGATAAAACCATGCACTATTGCCCGGGCTGTACGCATGGCGTGGTTCACCGTTTGGTGGCCGAGGTGATTGAAGATCTGAATATCCAGGAGAAAACTATTGGGGTTTCACCCGTTGGATGTTCCGTTTTCGCTTACAATTACATTGATATCGACTGGCAGGAAGCTGCGCACGGACGGGCACCTGCAGTGGCTACCGGAATTGCACGTGTGAACGAAGATAAAGTGGTTTTCACTTACCAGGGCGATGGCGACTTAGCCTCAATTGGAACAGCCGAAATTATGCATGCCTGCAACCGTGGCGAAAACATCGTGGTTATTTTCATCAACAATGCCATTTATGGAATGACCGGTGGGCAAATGGCCCCAACCACGCTGCTGGGACAGGTAACGGCAACAACGCCTTGCGGACGCGATTTGGATCGTAACGGTTATCCGTTGAAAATTACAGAACTGATTGCACAATTGCCCGGAACGGCTTATGTTACGCGTCAATCAGCGCATACACCAGCCACTGCCCGCAAATGTCGGAAAGCCATTAAAAAAGCCTTCCAGAATGCTTTGGATAAGAAAGGAACTTCCTTTGTTGAAGTGGTTTCTACCTGTAACTCAGGCTGGCGTCTGAATCCGGTTGATGCCAACAAATGGATGGAAGAGAATATGTTCCCCTTCTTCCCGATGGGCGATATGAAAGATGGTGAGCGTGATGCTCCGGATGCTTATTTTAAAAAGAACTAAAAAACTGAAATCATGACTGAAGAAATAATTATTGCCGGGTTTGGTGGACAAGGGGTTCTTTCCATGGGGAAAATTCTGGCTTATTCAGGCGTTATGCAAGATCAGGAAGTGACCTGGTTTCCGTCCTATGGTCCCGAAATGCGTGGCGGTACGGCCAACGTATCGGTTATCATCAGCGATACGCGCATTAGCTCGCCTATTCTGCATGAATTTGATACCGCAATTATCCTGAATCAACAGTCGATGGATAAGTTTGAAAAGACCGTAAAACCAGGTGGTGTACTTTTGTATGATCCTAACGGGATTGTAAATCCGCCAAGCCGGAAGGATATCAATATTTATAAGATTGAAGGTACAAAGATCGCTGCCGACCTTGGAAATGTGAAGACTTTCAACATGGTGGTGCTGGGCGCTTACTTGAAGGCCAAGCCAATTGTGGCCATGGAAAGTATTCGCAAAGGCTTGGAGAAATCTCTTCCTGAGCGTCACCATAAGTTGATTCCGCTTAACCTCGAGGCCATTCAGGCTGGCCAGGAAAAGCTGGAAGCTGTCAATGAAATTTAATCTATCTGATTATATATCGAATAAAAGCCATTCCTCAGGGATGGCTTTTTTGTTGGCATAATTCTGATGAGTCGAGGCTGAATTGCTGTTTGGGGTAGTGATGAATTCAAAAAAATAGGGAACTACAATGTTTTGAAAAACAGAATAAGTGACGATCTTTAAGCTTCAAATCATTCAACTAACAAACAACGAATCATGCGTAAACCAACTAAGCTTGTCACCTTGGGGCTTTTTGTGCTGGCCCAGCTGCTCTTCTCTTGTGCAGGCACACAACCGGAAAACTGGACTCACTTTCGGGGATCAAATTTGAATGGCTTATCGGACTCGGAAAATGTCCCGATTCAGTGGAGTGAAACGAAAAATATTGCATGGAAAGTACCGGTAAATGGAGTTGGCTGGTCATCGCCTGTAGTATTTAATCAGCAAGTTTGGATGACGACCGCTGACCGCGACGGAGATTGGTTCTCAGTGGTCTGCTTTGATTTTGACTCCGGTGAATTGCTTCAGGAGCTGGAGCTTTACCGTCCCGATACGGTTCAGCGGATGCATGCTACCAACAGCTATGCCACTCCAACGCCGTGCATTGAAAAAGATTTTGTTTACGTGCACTATGGCACCTACGGAACGGCGTGTATTGATACCCGGAATTTTGAAGTGGTCTGGAGCAGGACGGATCTGAATTGCGAGCATTTGCAAGGCGCAGCTTCTTCAATCATTCTATACAAGGATTTGCTGATTGTTCATCTGGAAGGAACCGATGTGCAGAACATTTATGCATTGAACAAGCATACCGGTGAAACAGTATGGCAGGTGGGCACACCGGATCAGAAGGCTTATAATGACGTTGCTCCGGTTTACCGGAAGTCCTACCAGACACCCTTAATTATTCAGGTTAATGGACAGGATCAGTTGATTACCAACCGGTCGCTGTTTGCCATTTCTTACGATCCGAACACCGGAAAGGAGAACTGGCGAGTATTTTATGGTGAAGACTCGGCGGTGAGCATGCCGCTATATTATAACGGACTGGTGCTGGTTAATTCCGGCTGGGTGCTGTCGCAGGGAGCGCCATATTTTGCCAGGCTTTTGGCTGTTGATCCTACTGGCAAAGGAGACATTACTGAGTCGCATGTGGTTTGGCAAACCGATGAACATGTTCCACAAACTTCAACTCCGGTAATTGTAGATAGCTTGATGTTTATGGTTGATGAACGGGGAACACTAACTTGCCTGAATCCGGGTAATGGCAAGGTGCATTGGACTGAAAAACTAAAGGGACATTTCAATTGCGCTCCAATTTATGCGGCGGGTGTCATTTATTTCACCAATACCAATGGGGAGACCTCAGTTATTAAGGCTGCGCCGGAGTTTGAGCTGTTGGCAAAGAATAAGCTGGAAGGAACATTTAAAGCAACGCCAGCTGTTTTAAGAGGGGCCATTTTGCAACGAAGCGATAAGTATTTGTATAAGCTCGCAATAATGGAAGAGAACCAGGCTGAAATTTGAAGGAAGCGGTATTGCAATTCATGTACAGACTCGGTAAAAAAACAAAACCCGGCAAATCGCCGGGTTTCTTAGTTTATTTTTTGGTCGGGCTTAATAGTCCATTTCCAGATTTGTGTCGTGAATTTCGTGCCAAGGCAGGCCATGTTCGTTCAACGCTTCCATAAATGGATCCGGATCGAATTCTTCTACGTTGAATACACCTTCTTTTTTCCACAAGCCTTTCAGGTACATCATGGCACCAATCATAGCCGGAACTCCCGTAGTGTAGCTAACTGCCTGCGTGCCGGTTTCGGCATAAGCCACTTCGTGGTCGCAGTTGTTGTACACGTAGTAGGTTTTTTCCTGACCATCTTTCAATCCTTTGATGCGGCAACCAATCGAGGTTTGTCCCTTGTAGTTTTCACCCAAATCTCCCGGGTTAGGAAGAACAGCTTTTAAAAACTGAATTGGAACAATTTCGCGTCCTTCGTACATGACTGGCTCAATTCCGGCCATACCGATATTTTGGATCACACGCAGGTGAGTCAGGTATTCCTGTCCGAAGGTCATCCAGAAACGTGCCTGTTTGATGGTTGGGAAATTCTTCACCAACGACTCCAGCTCTTCATGATAAATCAAGTAAGACTCTTTAGGGCCAATATGAGGATAGTTCAATGGTTTGTGAATTTCATGCGGCTCTGTTTCTTCCCACTGACCATCTTTCCAGTATTTTCCTTTTTGGGTGACTTCGCGAATATTAATTTCAGGGTTGAAGTTGGTGGCAAATGCTTTACCATGGTCCCCTGCGTTGCAGTCGACAATGTCCAGGTATTGGATCTCGTCAAAATGGTGTTTGGCAGCATGAGCTGTAAAGATGCTGGTCACTCCCGGGTCAAAACCACAGCCTAAGATGGCAGTAATGCCTGCTTCTTTAAACCGGTTTTGGTAAGCCCATTGCCATTTATATTCAAATTTTGCTTCGTCTTTGGGTTCGTAGTTGGCCGTGTCCAGGTAACTGACTTCAGTTTCCAAACAAGCATCCATGATCGGAAGATCCTGGTAGGGAAGGGCAACATTGACAACCAGGTCCGGTTTGAAGCTACGAATTAACTCCACCAGTTGAGGTACGTTTTCCGCGTCTACCTGGGCGGTTTGAATGCGGTTACCTCCAATTTTGTCAGCAATCTCATCACACTTGGCTTTGGTGCGGCTTGCCAGCATGATTTCAGTAAAAACCTCAGGAAGCGCAGCCATCTTGTGAGCAACAACTGTTCCCACGCCACCCGCGCCAATGATCAATACTTTTCCCATTAATTCTATCTTTTTTGCATTAAGTAATTTGTTCCAAAGGAACTAAATTTTTTATAATCAATAAAACACTTTTTTTTTGAACGCCCAAATTTCATTTTGCTTTTAACTTGCTGTTGTTGAATTGTTTGTTGTGGTCGTTTAGGCCAGTGTCCTTGTTGATGCGCAAAGCGCAGCCGCTGAGCACAAGTCAAAAAGGGCATAAAAACGTATTTTCAAAACCAAGCAATGTTTTTTCTTTGTACAGTTAAATACAGGTAATTTCAATATAGAAACAACACACAATGGAGCATCTTGGTTGAAAATGATTATTTTTGTCAACCATAAGCGGAAACAAAACGAAAGGAATATCAAATGGTTACTATAAAAACGGCAGAGCAGTTGAATGCTGAATTCAAGGAAAAAGAAATTGTTGAAACACTAACCGGTTTGGCCGATAAATTTGAAGGCAAGGTGGTGTTTACTACGAGTTTTGGTATTGAAGACCAAGTGATCACCGACTTTATTTTCAAACATAACATTCCCATCAAAGTGGTTACACTAGATACCGGTCGTTTGTTTGAAGAAACCTACAAGGTGTATAACCGCACGCTTGAAAAGTATCAAAAGCCGATTCAACCGTTGTATCCGAAAAATGAAGAGCTGGAAAAATTTGTTGCTGAAAAAGGCCCCAACAGCTTTTACCTATCGGTAGAAAACCGAAAAAAGTGCTGTCATATCCGCAAAGTTGAGCCACTCGGACGCGCCTTGAAGGGAATGGAATGTTGGATCACGGGCTTGCGTGCCTCGCAGTCAGACAATCGGCACGATTTGCATGCCTTTGTTTGGGATGGTGGTTTTGAAGTGGTTAAATACAATCCGCTGCTGGACTGGAGCCTGGATGATTGCCGTCAGTATGTGAAAGAAAACCAGGTGCCATACAATGTGCTGCACGATCGTGGGTTTGTGAGCATTGGCTGTGCCCCTTGCACCCGCGCTATTCAGCCGGGCGAAAATTTCCGCGCCGGACGCTGGTGGTGGGAAGATAACTCGAAAAAAGAGTGTGGCCTACATACACACTAAAAAATATGGAAGAAAGCAGGCCCTGAAAGCCTGCTTTTTTAGCGATCAACAATCCGGCGACCAAATGGGGTAATGGCCAGACTCACCAGTTTAAAATGTTGTTTGGCAAATGGGATTCCAATAATGGTAATGGCAAAGAGCAGTCCAAATACCAAGTGAGTCAAGGCAATCCAGATGCCACCAATCAGCAACCAAATGATATTCATGATTGTAGATAAACAGCCCGGAGCATAGTCCATGTATTCAATGCGCTTACCAAAAGGCCAAAGGGCCATTTGCGCCATTTTAATGCTTTGTAAGCCGAATGGAATACCAACAATGGTTAAGCACAATAAGATGCCTGCAATCAGGTATTCCAGAAAAATGAGGAAGCCGCCAAAAACGACCCAAATAATATTGCCCAAAGTGTTCATGTGTAATGTCTTTTTAGTTAGCCTGACTAAAGTAGGACTTTCTATTTAGTTGTGCCTCTTTTTTTCGGCGAAATAGCCGTATTCCCGGATAAATAGCGCCCCGGTAAATTTATCAATACGTTGCGACATTATTTTTTTATATGCTGGTTTGAATAAAAGGTGTGCGAAAGCTAAGGGCGGACATGGGTTTTGAGTCACTGAAAAAAGTTATGTTTGAACCTGAATCTCTTTTTGCTGTTCCTTACAACAGAAAAGTTGTTAAAATTATGAGAAAGCTAAGTCTCTTCTTTTTCCTGTTAGCTACAGTTTCGTGTAGCTTGAAAACGGCCAGAGATCCAATCAATAAAGCCGAGGTAGTATCTGCCGATCAAATTTCGCTTGGCGGCGTTGTTGCAGAACTGATGCAGAATGAACCGGCCTCTGGCTCCGATGCTTCAGCAGCAAGCTTGTTTGACGATCAGATTCATGCGCTTGGAGAGCAGCTGGAGCAGCTTAAGTCCAAGCGCAAAAAGCTTCAAGGAACCACTTTATCGGAAGAATGGGAGGAATTAAACCAGAAAATCTCACTGCGTTTTGAAGACTTGCCCAATGCAGACCTGCAAGCTTGGGTGAACCTGAATGATAGTTTGTTAAAATACACCGAAGAAGTGCGATTTGCCGATGCCTTGGAGCGCGTAGTTTACAATTCAGCCGGGAATATGCCTTTGAGCGAAGAACAGGTGAAGTCGTTTTTTTATACGCAGCTGTACGACCGGATTTTCTTCAATGTGTACGGAAGTTCAAGTTTGCAATATGAGCATACTACTGGAGGGGGCGTGCGCCTGGTGCAAGCCACCAACTACCCTTATGACGGAAAGATAAATTTAAAAGTGGAGCTACAGGACACGCGTTATTTAAACTTCTATTTTCGGATTCCGGAATGGGCTAGGCAAGCCAGCGTGATTTGCAAGGGCGTAAAATACAAAGCTGTTCCTGGAGAATTTACGGAGATTGCCAAGAAATGGAAAAATGGCGATGAAGTGGAAATTCTGATTGGGATGCGCCCTTCGATTGTTGAACGGACACAGGATCGTCCGGCTTTTGGGCTAACCTATGGCTCGTTGTTTTTAAGCTATCCTGCAGTTGGAAGTGAGAAACTGGTGTATCAGAATGGAGATCCGATTCAATTCCTGAACTTTGTTTCACCCGCCGGAAAGATGCCCACGTTCACCTTTTCGGGCTTAAAGGACACGACCTTGGTTCTGCAGCCTTTCTTGGCGCAGCAACACGACTCAGTGAAGCGTACAGCCTGGATACGGAAAAAGTAGTTGCAGTTGGTGGTTGTATGTCAGTGTTTTAGTCGAGGTCGAGATTAGTATGCCGAAAGTAAAGTTCATTTGGAGAACAGGGTGCGCATTAAAATTATTTTATCTTTGTCGGTAGCCAACCAAATTGAATCTAAGTGAGAATATCTCAAGAGATAAGCGATCAGCACTTGACAAAGTTTTTGAGAGAGGGATCGAAAGATGCTTTTCGGGTCTTATATGATCGCTATGGGGTAAAGATTCATCGCTTTGCTTTTGGCTACTTAAAGTCAGAAGAGGAAGCCGAAGAATTGGTGCAGGATGTTTTTCTGAAATTGTGGGACAAGCGCCATTTACTGAATGATTCCGGAAACGTCAAGTCTTACCTTTACAAAGTCGCCGTCAACAGCATTTATGATTTTATTCGACGTAAAAACCTGGAGCAGGCTTTTCAGGAGTTTGCCGGCGGAAGAACAGATGAAGCCGATCACACCTGGGATGAAGTTGTCTACAACGATATGATGGCACAAATTGACCGGCTCATGGCACAGATGCCCGAACAGCGGCGCAAAATTTTTAAGATGAGCAAGGAGGAAGGTTTGAGCCATGATGAAATTGCAGAAACCCTTGGCTTGTCCAAACGCACGGTTGAAAACCAAGTGTATCGTGCCACCACTTTCCTGAAAGATAAGCTGAAGCGTAACTCGGTGCTGGCTGTCCTTTTTATTTCCCTGTTTTTTTAATTTTTTTTTTCGAGGGCGTGAGTATCCCGGAAAGCTTATTCGTATTACAGGTAAAAATAGTAAGCAGGAATGAGCGATTTGTTGCATAAGAAATTGGGCAAACTAGGGGCCGAAGTGGTGTCCAAGGAAGATGAGAGAAAGCTGTTGGCTTTGTTTCATGATGGGGAGTTGGAGTATGGTCTGAAAAAGGAGTTGTATTCACTCCTTGAAAAAATGGATGATGCAGCCATGGATCAGGAGGAGAGTAGGGCCCGGTTTGAGCGTCTGTGGAAAAAGGTGCAGCAGTCCGAAGATAAAAAAGAGGTGCGCAAACTGCCGCGAATGCATTGGTATGTTGCCGCAGCGATGTTGCTCCTAGGCTTGCTGATTGGGAATTTGATTCAGCTTAAAGCCCCCGAAATCAAAAGTGAAACCACTTACTATACCGCCATTGCTCCCAAAGGATCGATCTCGCAATCGGTTTTGCCTGACGGGACGATTATCTTTCTGAATTCCGGATCGGAGTTAAAATACGCCACCGATATGAGTCAAACCAAGCGCGAAGTTTACTTGAACGGAGAGGCCTGGTTTGATGTGCAACATTCCGAAGAGATTCCTTTTCTGGTACACACCGACCAATATGATGTAAAAGTGATGGGAACTGAATTCAATGTAAAAGCCTATCCTGAAGATCAGGAGGTGGTTACTACCCTAGAGGAAGGAAGCATTCAGGTAATGTCAACCAGCAAGCTGAAATTAGAACACAATATTGAACTTGTTCCGGGAGAACAGTTGGTCTATCATAAAAGTAAAAAAACAGTTCAGGTAAAAGACGTAAAATCCCAGCTGTTCTCCTCATGGAAAGACAACAAATTGATCTTTATTAATATGAGCCTTGGAGAGCTGATCACCCTGTTGGAACGCAAATATGGGGTTGATATAACCATTCAGGATCAGCAGTTATTGAAGCACCATTATGATGGAACCATAAGAAATGAGACCATCATTGAAGTGTTGGACATCTTGCAAAAAACACTTCCAATCAACTATGTTATTAATGATCAAAAAGTAATTATCACGAAAAAATAAGCTGGAGGATGCCTATGTGAAACTAAGTTTAATGAACCACTAAAAAGCCGGCAGATGCTGTCACATCCAACCGGCCAGTAAGTTAATAACCAGGTGCTGTCACACCTACTAATTATTAATCAACAACTTCCAAATTTATGAAAAAAAATGAATCGTTTTTCCTTTTAAAACCAAAAGGAAAACAAAATCTGTTTTTAAAGATGAAGCTGACCTTACTTACTCTATTGGTTTGCATTATGCAGGTTTCGGCCTCTGTGTATTCGCAAACAACGAAATTGACTCTGAATTTAAAAGAAAAAAAGATTTCTGATGTTCTGATGGAGATTGAAGAAACGACAGATTTTCGTTTTTTCTATCAGCGCGAACAGGTTGATGTAGAACGTTTAGTGAACCTGAAAGCGAATAATAAAAGTGTAGATGAAGTGCTTGAAGATCTTTTTGAAAATCAAGGCATATCATATAAGGTTATGGACGATAACCTGATTTTGTTAACGGCTAATAAAATAGAATCAAAGCAAGAGAAAGACATTCGTGGGAAAGTTACTAATGAGAATGGAGAACCAATTCCTGGAGTAGCTATTCTTGTTAAGGGAACGACTAATGGAACAATAACAGATTTTGACGGGAATTATTCAATTACTGGTCTTAGTACGGGTACGACTCTGGTATATTCCTTTGTTGGAATGAAATCAAAAGAAATAACTGTTGGGTCTAACACGGTGTTGAACATTGTATTAGAACAAGAATTACTGGGACTTGATGAGGTCGTCGTTGTTGGGTATGGCTCGATGCAGAAAAAGGATTTAACAAGCGCAGTATCAAGTGTATCAAGTAAAGATTTGATACAAGGGGCTGTGAATAGTCCAATCCAAATGTTGGATGGAAAAGTTGCCGGAGTTTCAATTTCGAATCCAGCAGCTGCTGACCCGAATCGAAGTACGGATATTCAGGTTCGTGGTGCGTCATCTATTGATGCAGGAAATGGACCTTTAATTATTATTGATGGAATGCCCGGAGGAGATCTTCGCAACTTGGCACAACAAGATATTGAATCAATGACTGTCTTGAAGGATGGATCTGCGGCGGCAATTTATGGTTCGAGAGCAGCGAACGGTGTAATACTTGTTCAAACGAAAAGGGGAAAATCAGGAAGTGTTGTTGTGACCTATGACAGCTACATTGACCATGATGTTGTTGCTAAAAAACCTGATGTTTTATCTCCTGAAGAGTTTTTATCTCATGACATTGATGTTGATCGAGGTGCCCGAACAAATTGGTATGATGAACTTGTACGCGATGATAACTTTGGACAAAACCACTTTATTTCAGCTTCTGGTGGTAGCGAAAATACAATTTTCCGTATTTCAGCCAACTATCGGGAAAAGACAGCCATTGATATTGCCTCAGAACGACAAGAAACAGGTATTCGGGCTAGCTTTCAGCAAAAAGCATTGGACGGATTACTTGAATTAAGCGGAAATTTATCGTTTAAGGATGCAACAGAAGAATACACCAACTATGGAGTCTTTCAGCAAGCAGTAAAATTGAATCCGACGATTCCGGTTTATGATGCCAATGATCCTTCCGGTTACTATCGGATGTATGGCTATGCAACCTTTAATCCGGTTCAAGAGCTGAAAGAAAGGGAGAATGGCGCTGATCAGGAGTATTCAATTGTAGACTTCACCATTAAACTGAATCTTTTGTCTAATTTGAATACGGAGCTTAAGCTGGCCCGGCAAAAGCATGATGAGTATAAAAGAGAGTACCATACATCAAAGGCCAAAGAATCTGTAGATAATATGCGCACTGGGCGTGCTCGTTTGCAAAATCAAAAATGGGCTGATTATACACTTGAGTGGATTGGAAACTACTATACTACCATTGATAAGCATAATATCAAACTAATGGGAGGTTACTCTTATCAGGAATTTAATAATCATGGCTTCTGGGCTGAGAATATGGACTTTCCTTCTGATGCTTTCAAATATAACAACCTGGATGCAGGTAGTTGGCAATTGGAAAAAGGGCGTTTAGGTATGGATTCCTGGAGAAGCAAAGAGAAGACAATTGCATTTTTTGGACGAGCGAATTATAATTTTGATGACAAGTTTCTATTTACAGGTTCTGTTCGGTACGAGGGAAATACCAAATTTGGAGCTCAAAACAAATGGGGAACTTTCCCTGCAGCATCGGCAGCATGGCGTATTTCCAAAATGTCATGGATGGAGAGTGTCAACTTTGTAGACGATTTAAAAGTTCGTTTATCTTATGGGGAAACTGGTCGTTCCGGATTTAGCCGTTATGCAGCTCTAGCTCGTTATCAAGGATATGGAAAATGGCAAAACGATGAAGGAGAATGGATCCAGGTTTATGGACCGGCTAATAACCCAAACCCTGACTTGCGTTGGGAAAAGCAAATTTCAAATAACTTAGGAGTTGACTTCACTTTGTTTGAGAACCAGCTTTCAGGAAGTATTGATGGATTTATTCGTAAAGGGAAAGATGTGATTTCAAATTATGATGCTCCGGTACCACCATTCCTCCACGATCAGATTTTTACGAATGTGGCCTCTACTAGTTCAAAAGGGGTGGAAGTCATGTTGAATTGGAATGCTGTTCAGAAAGATGAATTTAGATATTCTACTAACATCACTGCTTCGTATATCAAATCAAAATTGGACAAATTTTCCAATGGTACTTTTACAAAAGGGTATATGGATCGCTATTCCTTACCGTCTCCCGGAAATCCAGGGTATGCTCAACGGCTAGAGGACGATACGGAGATTGGAAGTTTCTATGGTTATAAGTATGCCGGCGTTGATGATGATGGTAAAATATTAATTTGGAGAGACGGGCAGGTTGGTACCGAGAAGGTTAATGCCTCTTCAGAAGGGAAGGAAACAGATAAAACCTATTTAGGTAATGGAGCACCCCGGATGGAATTATCATGGGGAAATAGCTTTACCTATAAAAATTTCGACCTGATGTTGTATTTCCGTGGAAGATTTGATTATCAGATATTGAATACTTATCAAATGTATTACGGACTTGTGGCAGAACCCGGAGTCAACCTTCTGAAAGATGCTTATGAAAAAAATGGACACATTACATCCGGGAAAGTTGTAACTGATTATTTCCTTGAAGATGGCGATTATCTGAAATTGGACAACGTAACATTAGGATGGTCTCCTAAAGTATTCAACAAACATGTGCGGAATATTCGGTTATATGCTACTGTGAAGAATGTTTTCACACTAACCAAGTTTTCAGGACTTGATCCTACAACTGTTGGAATTTCCGGTCTCGAGCCTGGAATTATGAGCTTGGATGTTTATCCAATTACACGGAATTACACCTTTGGAGTTCAAGTGTCATTTTAAGTAATCTGATTTTAACTTATAGAAATTGAAAAGATGAATACGAAAAAAATATTATACCTTCTGCTGATCCTTTTTTTGGCAGCTCCCTCTTGTACGAACTTGGAGGAAGAAGTATTTGACACCCTAACCACAGATATCTATTATCAGGATAAGAATTCAATCATGGCTGCTCTCGTTCGTCCTTATGAACATGGACACTGGTGTGGCTGGGATGGAGATCGTTGGATTGCACAAGAACTCTCAGCGGACCAGTTTATGTGGGCTCAGAAAGGAAAGCATGGCTGGGATGGCGGACAGTGGATTCGCTTTCACGCACATGAGTGGACCGACAACGAAGGAGTAGTTTATGGTGCCTGGACTGGCCCATATCAAGGGATTGCTCAGTGTAATCAATTTATTGAAGATTTTACAAATCTCGATTACGCAACGTTTGGATTGACCGAAGCTGATAAGGCTCAGCATATTGGTGAGCTTAGAACTTTAAGAGCTTGGTTTTACTTGTTTTTAATTGATTTTTTCCGTGAGATACCTATCGTGGTAAACGTCAATGAGGTTGTTGGGCAATCTTCGCCTCAAGAGGTTTTTGAATTTATTGAAAAGGAATTGAAGGAATCTCTGCCAGGGTTACCCAAAAATGGACGAGCTGGTCGCTGGGATCAAGGTGGAGCTGCTTCATTGCTGGTACGCTTATACCTTAATGCAGAAGTATGGACTGGAACTGCTAAATATGATGAATGTGCTAAATATGCTCAGGAAATTATTGATGGCGTTTACGGAAATTATAGCATTGACCAGGATTACACCGGACCTTTCCGCTCAGGAATTAATGGTTATCGTTCTCCTGAAAATATTATGGAATTTCCGCATGCAAAGAATATCTATGAATTTGGTTGGATGTATAATGCTACTATGCACTATCAGCAACGCTACTCTTTTGACAACGACTGGGGGGGATGGAATGGAGTTACCTTGTCTCCGTCCCGTGACTTGGAAGGAGAAATTAATCCTTATAAACTAGGGAATCCATATGAGAAATTTGCAGATGCCGATAAACGGAAGCAACCTTTCCGGGTAGTCGACACCAATGGAAACAGAGAAGGTTTTTTCTTAATCGGTCAACAGTATGAATTCAATTATGACAAAGGCTATGGTTTTGACAGTACGAAAATTGTACTCGGAACTGAGGAGTACTCCGGTTTACCTCTTTCTTTTGTAGACCAATGTGGTCGATTCTCGGAAAAACCAGATGGTCGTTGGCAAGAAGGTTCTCATGTTAGTACAGGAGAAGAAAACACAGGCGTTCGTTTTGTGAAGTTTCCTTGGTTACCTATGTCTCAAAATTATTTCCAAATGAATTCGGCTACCGAGATTCGCCTAGCTGAAACTTATTATGCTCTTGCTGAGTGTAAATATCGTTCAGGCAATAAGGAGGATGCGGCCGCTCTTCTAGATGAAGTCCGGAAAAGAAACTTTGCTGATGATGACTGGAATGAGAACAGCTATGTAAATAATCTTAGTAAGTTAACTGATGATGAATTTGTAGATGAACGAGGTCGTGAGTTTATTGGTGAAAGGCATCGTCGGACTGACTTGGTTCGCTGGAACCGGTTCGGAAATGAATGGTGGGACAAGCCAGCGGATTCGTCAGATAAAACCGTTTATCCGATACCTAGCCGAGCATTAAATGCAAATCCGTTACTAAAACCTAATCAGTGGAATACCCAAACCAACTAATTCTTTTTTTTTCAACTAAACAACCATGAGCAAAGCACCGCCAAATACTTTTGGCGGTGCTTATTTTTGAATATCTTTAAGCGCAAATTTTTATAAAAGGTAAAACCATGATTAAGTTAACAGAAAGTAGGAGAATGCTCTTATTATTAATGGTGCTGGCAAGTGTACTTGCTTGCAGTCCACCCCAAAGTAATAACCCCAATAAGGACTTGATTTCGTATGTCGATCCCTATATTGGTTCGGGTGGTCATGGGCACGTATTTGTAGGAGCCAGCGTTCCTTTTGGTGCCGTTCAACTCGGACCAAATAATGAAACGCAAGGGTGGGATTGGTGTTCTGGTTATCATTATTCCGATTCGATATTGATTGGATTTGCGCATACCCAATTGAGTGGTACCGGCATTGGCGATTTGGGAGATATTCTATTTATGCCGGTTGCCGGCAGTTACGCACCGTCATCCGATTCGGATATTCCTTACGATTGGAAAGCAAGTTATACGCACAAAAAAGAAGTGGTGCAACCCGGTTATTACAGCATCTACATTGACCGGCATCAGGTTGATGCGGAACTGACAACTTCTGAACGTGTAGGCTTTCATAAGTACCAATACGATGGAGATGGTAACTCCAAGGTCATCATTGATTTAAACTACGGAACAGGCTGGGACCAGCTAACCCAAGGTTCGGTTGAGCAGTTGGATAATAACAGCATCAACGGATTCCGTTTTTCAAAAGGCTGGGCTAACGACCAGCGTGTCTTTTTCCACACCACATTCTCAAAAAAAATAAAAGCTTTCGAAGTACTTGATGCTTCGGATGAAAAGGGGATTGCAAGGGTTATAATCGAATTTGAAGGGAATGGCGAATTACTGGCTAAGACTGCCATTTCTCCGGTGAGTACCGAAGGAGCGAAAAACAACCTGACTGCGGAAATTGATCATTGGGATTTTGAAGCAGTAAAGGCCAAGGCCCAGGAAAAATGGAACAAGGAGTTGGCAAAAATTAAGGTGGAAACACCCAACGAAACCGACAAAAGAATTTTTTATACAGCGCTTTATCATACCATGATTGCGCCTTCGCTGTTTAACGATGCCAATGGCGACTACCGCGGCTCGGACCATGAAGTTCATCCTAATCCGGGCTACGAAACCTACACCACTTTTTCACTGTGGGATACTTACCGGGCAGCTCATCCCTTGTTTACCATCGTTCAACCCGAACGCGTAAACGACTTTGTCAATTCCATGCTGGCTATTTACCAGCAACAAGGCAAATTGCCGGTGTGGCACCTGATGGGCAATGAAACCAATACGATGGTGGGCTACCATGCCGTTCCGGTTATTGTGGATGCCTATTTGAAAGGATTCCGTGGCTTTGATGCCGAACTGGCTTTTGAAGCAGTAAAAGCTTTTGCCATGCGCGATGAACGTGGTCTGGATTTCATCAAGGAAATTGGCTACATTCCGGCCGAGAGTGAAGTGGAATCTGTTGCAAAAGCCTTGGAGTATGCCATTGACGATTGGTGTATTGCAGCTATGGCTAAGGCAATGGGAAAATCGGAAGATTTTGAATTGTTCTCGAAAAGAGCCAAGTACTACGAAAACTATTTCGACAAAAGTACGCAGCATATGCGCGGAAAAATGGCGGATGGAAGCTGGAGAACGCCTTTCAATCCGATTGCCTCGCAACACCGCGAAGACGATTACTGTGAGGGCAATGCGTGGCAGTACACCTGGCTGGTCCCTCAGGATGTAAACGGATTGGTTGATTTGTTTGGCAGTGAGGAGGCTTTCATCACGAAATTGGATAGCTTGTTCTCTATGGAATCGATCAAACTGGAAGGTGCGTCAGCCGATATTACCGGCTTGATCGGGCAGTATGCTCATGGAAACGAGCCCAGTCACCACATTACGTATATGTATGCCTATGTTGGTCAGCAGTGGAAAACCGCTGAAAAAGTGCGTCAAATCTACCATGAAATGTACTCCGATCAGCCTGATGGGTTAAGTGGTAATGAAGATTGCGGACAGATGTCGGCTTGGTACATCATGTCAACCATGGGCTTTTACCCGGTCAATCCGGCAAATGGCAACTATGTATTTGGAAGCCCGCTGTTTGATCAAGTGGAAATTTCACTTCCTGGTGGAAAAAACTTTACGGTTGTTGCTG
Source organism: Sunxiuqinia rutila (assembly GCF_050589705.1). Taxonomy (NCBI): domain Bacteria; kingdom Pseudomonadati; phylum Bacteroidota; class Bacteroidia; order Marinilabiliales; family Prolixibacteraceae; genus Sunxiuqinia; species Sunxiuqinia rutila. Next base: position 306,806 of record NZ_JBNGOT010000003.1, on the reverse strand, counting down.
AAAATAACAGTTCTGAAAATATATACATCCAGGCTGTTGAGCTGAATGGCGAGGCGTACAACAAATCGTATATTTCGCATGCTACGATCTTGAATGGCGGAACGTTGAGGTTCGTCATGGGAGCGGAACCTAATCCTGATTTTGGTGCTGCCTTATCGGACAGACCAACTTCCGCTTACTAAACCTTCCGGTCTTTGAAGGATTCAGCAGAATCCCTTGTATTGAGAATATTGAATCAGCGGGTGAGTAGTTTTCACCTGCTGATTTTACTAGCCTTTGAAAACATTATTGGGCATACCGAAATCAGATGATGAGTGGAAACGATGCCTGTTGTCCGCTACATGATCTCTAAAAAATTGAATTACAATGAGAAGATTAGTCATTTTATGTTCCTTGCTTTTGGGCCTGTCAACCTTTCAGGCTTACGCACAAAAATTTCAACCTGTTGACTATGTCAATACCCTGATGGGAACCGATTCTGAATTTGTACTATCCAACGGAAATACCTACCCGGCCATTGCCTTGCCTTGGGGGATGAACTTTTGGACCCCCCAAACCAATAAGATGGGCGACGGATGGGTTTATTCCTATGATCACTATAAAATTCGTGGGTTTAAACAAACACACCAGCCTAGTCCGTGGATCAATGATTACGGCCAATTCTCCATTTTCCCATTAACCGGAAACCTGGTGGTTGACGAGCACGAGCGCGGAAGTTGGTTCTCGCACAAGGCTGAGATCGCCAAACCGCATTATTATAAAGTATACCTGGCCGATTACGATGTGATTACGGAAATCACGCCAACCGAGCGTGCGGCTATGTTCCGCTTCACATTCCCCGAAACCGAAGATGCCTACGTATTGGTTGATGCTTTTGACCAAGGTTCGTATGTGAAAATCATTCCTTCAGAAAATAAAATTATTGGTTATACCACTCGCAATAGCGGGGGAGTGCCTGATAATTTCAAGAACTACTTTGTGGTGGTTTTCGACAAGCCATTTGTTACCAGCGATGTTTGGAGCAAAGACAAAGTGGTGGAAGGAAAAAGTGAATTGGAAGATGAACATGCCGGAGCAGTTGTAAAATTCAAAACCAAGAAAGGCGAAAAAGTACACGCTCGCGTAGCTTCTTCTTTTATTAGTTTTGAGCAGGCAGAGCGCAACTTAAACGAGCTTGGAAAAGATTCTTTTGATGAGGTAAAAGCAAAAGGCGAATCGATTTGGAATAAGGAGCTTTCGCGGATTAAAGTTGAAGGGGGTACGGATGATCAGATTAAGACATTCTACTCGGCCTTGTACCGTGTTTTGTTGTTCCCACGCAAGTTTTACGAGTACGACGCTAACGGAGACATCGTTCACTATAGCCCATACAATGGCGAAGTGTTGCCAGGATATATGTTCACCGACAATGGTTTTTGGGATACCTTCCGGGCTGTATTTCCATTCTTCAACCTGATGTATCCTGAGTTGAATGAGAAAATTCAGGAAGGATTGGCCAATACCTATAAGGAAAGTGGCTTTTTGCCGGAGTGGGCAAGTCCGGGGCACCGCGATTGTATGATTGGTTCGAACTCGGCAACCATTGTTGCTGACGCCTATTTGAAAGGTTTGCGTGGATACGATATTGACGCACTTTGGGATGCTGTGGTGAAAAATACCACGCATGAAGGTCCCGTGAATTCGGTTGGACGTTATGGTGTGGATTATTATAACGAACTGGGCTATGTGCCATACGACGTTGGTATCAACGAAAATGTTGCCCGTACTTTAGAGTATGCTTTTGCTGATTTCTGTGTGTACAAGCTTGGAAAAGCATTGGGCAAACCCGAAAGTGAAATTGCCATTTTTGCAGAGCGTTCTCAAAACTACAAGAACGTGTTCGACAAAGAATCGAAACTGATGCGCGGACGCAATGAAGATGGTTCATTCCAGTCGCCATTCAGCCCATTCAAATGGGGAGATGCATTTACCGAAGGAAACAGCTGGCACTACACTTGGTCGGTTTTCCACGATGTGGAGGGATTGATTGACCTGATGGGTGGTAAGAAGGAATTTGTGTCGATGTTGGATTCTGTTTTTGTGGTTCCTCCAATTTTCGATGATTCGTACTACGGACAAGTAATCCATGAGATTCGCGAAATGCAGATTATGAACATGGGAAATTATGCGCATGGCAACCAGCCTATTCAGCACATGATTTACCTGTATAATTATGCCGGCGAACCTTGGAAAACACAGTATTGGATTCGCGAGGTGATGGATCGTTTGTACACTCCAAATCCCGACGGTTACTGTGGAGACGAGGATAACGGCCAAACTTCGGCTTGGTATGTATTTAGTGCGATGGGCTTTTATCCGGTAGCTCCGGCTACTCCCGAGTATGTGATTGGAACGCCATTGTTCAAGAAGATTACCGTGAGCTTGGAAAATGGTAAAACAATCGAGATTAATGCGCCTGAAAACAATCAGGATAACCGCTATATTCAATCGATTAAGCTGAATGGTAAAACCTACAGCAAAAACTACTTCAACTACGATGAGTTGATGAAGGGAGCGACCATAAACTTTGAGATGGGAGCAGAACCAAATAAAAAACGTGGAACGAAAAAGTCAGACTTTCCTTATTCATTTTCAAACGAAAAATAAGGACGACTAAGTTCTTACTAAGGATTAAATTACAAAGAAGTGAAAGATCATTGAAACCGGTTTTGGTTATTGATCTTTCACTTTTTTTGTTTCAGGGCCAAGCGTTCCTCAAAACTATTTTAATCAATTATACGAAGCGTCTGAAAGTCCAAGGGGGGGGATGCATTTCGAATTGACTGGGCTTTGCTCTCGAAGATGAAGATCACAATACTGGGTAGGAGGAATCGTAGCGAGTGCTGTGGATAATAAAAAAGGCCATTCCAGCAGGAATGACCTTTAAATAAGCTATAATTGTTTTTTTTATTTTACCTCTTCCAGGATCAATTTAGAAACACCAAATTCAACGTCAGTTGTTTCTACGGTTAATGTTCCATCCTCGTTGAAATAAATTCTGTCACTGTTGCCGGCAACCAATTGCTTTTGAGCCAATACGGCATCTTCATAAGAAAGCTCAGAGAAGTCTCTCATAGCAATGCTGAAAATACAAAGACCAGTTTCTTCATTTGTGATATCATCAATTTTTAATTCATCAGCAGCAAATGGAGCTGCAATGACACGTCTGAAAGAAGCTAAAGTACTTTCTTTTCCTAAAATGAATCCCCATTCGGCAAATTCAGGATAAACGGCATCTTGAAAAGCTTTTAGCTGTGTGTCAATTTCTTCATCGGACAAATTCACATCAACTTTAGGGTTGAAAGAATCTCCCTCAGCAACGAATGACAAAATCAGGTTGAAGTTTTTTGCATGCTCTGCTTTTACCATGATTGTTTTTGCAATAGCACCATCTTCTGTTTCAGAGGCTGCTAAAAGATCTTCAGAAGGCTGAAATTCTTTAAATGTCCACAGTGTGGAAGTAACCGTATTGAAGTTTGTTGTAACCTCATCAACTAACTCTTGTTTTTCATTTGCTTCAATTTCCTCCGGAGTTAAATCATCATCTTTTGAACAAGACGTAAAACTCGCAACAGCACCTAATAAAAGGGCAAAAAATAAATTTCTCTTTTTCATCACACTAATTTTGAAATTTGGGATTTCTCCCGTTGGTTTATAATTGTTGTTTATCGATTATTTTTGAAACGAATAGGTTTTAAACCGCTTTTGACGTGGTTCATTTTCCTTTTTAGCACCATACAAACCGGCAATGATTTGCTCGTCATCAACTTCTTTGATGCGTATGGCTAATTTGTATTGGCTGACTTCGTCTTCTGGTATGTTCAAGGCATTTACCGTAAAGCTTCCATAGTTTTGTCCGGCCTCAATCATAACTGTTTGTTGGAATGCAAAATGCTCGTCGATCGTTCCTTGGGTGGCTTCATTCACAATTTCCAGGGTAACAAGAATGGTTTGGTCAAGGGTATGGCTTAAGATTAAACTGTCTTTAAATTCGCCGGCTTGCAGGCTGTGGTTGGTACTTTCATTAATGCCCAACCGGATTGCTGCTTGCTCAGAACTTAAACTAACAACCGGATTTCCGGTGTAGTATTTATCCTCTGAAACGTGTTCGTACGGATTCTCGCACGAAGCGAATAACATTACCAATAGGAATAGTGCAATTGTATTCTTCATGCTGTTCTAATTGATGTATGGATTGGAGTTGGTTTCTTCTTTGGGAATATCCCAGATGTACAGTGGAGAGTTTGGAGTAAGAACTTTCCCATCTTTCCGTTGCACCACAATATTTAATTCGCTGGATAAGCGCTTTAAATCATAAAAGCGAAGTCCTTCGGCAAACAACTCTTTTCGGCGTTCGTTTAAAATATCCAATTTGGTGGGAGTCTGAGTCAGCAGCTCGGCGCCTCGTGCTTCTTTTAGCAGGTTTAATACGCGCATGGCTTCATCGGGAGCTGATTCCAGCACGGCTTCAGCGTAAATCAGGTACTGCTCGGCCAAGCGAAAATGCTTATAGTGCAGGTTCCGGTCGGGCTGGCTGTTGCGCTCATTCACTGGAATGATATGCTTATAAGGCATTTGGTTTGGCCCGATGTAGGATGCTTCTTTGCGCACATCATCTGCCGAAAAACTGGTCATCAGTTCGTCGCTCAAGCGTACATTATTGGTCACATACATTTCGTGATAGTCCACCAAATCTGCATCATCGGTATCACTCAAATCATGGGTCATAAAGATGATTTCTTTGTTAGCCGTTCCAAACTGGTCTTCCCAAAGCATCCAGTAAGTTTCTTGGGAAAGCAGTGGCGTATTGATGAAATGGGCCGATGCGTCTTTCGCTTTGTCCAAATCGCCGGCAAAAAGGGCTACACGGGCTTGTAGTGCGCGCACAGCATCCAAGCCAAATTGGTAGGCTTTGCGAGTTGATGAAGGTGCGTAATCTGTGTCAACAAACAGCTGCTCCGCTTTTTCTAAATCCGAATAAATTTGTTGGAACACCTCAGTTAAGCTCGCTCTGGGGAGGTATTCCAAATCCAGTTTTAGCTTTAGAGGAATGGCAGCTTCAGCGCCGTTCTCGCCAGTGTAGTGAGGCGCATATAATTGAACCAGGTTGAACAAAGACCAAGCGCGTAAGCCCAAAGCTTGCGCATAAATTTGGTCAATCTCTTTTTGCTCCGTTTCATCATTGGCCGGAACAATACTGTAATTCCCAATAAGCACATTCTCCTGAGCAATCAATTGATACTGATAACTCCAAATAAAGGGCTGAGGTTGTGTTTGGTAGTCCCAGTTGTAAATGTAGTAATTGGTAGGAGCGTAGCCTGGGAGTACGCTTGAAAAATCATCGCTGGCAAAATCCGTCGATTGCATATTCATGACGGATGAGGTCATCTTGCGAAACACATTATTCAAGGCCATTTGGTATGAATCCACGTCAGAAAACGCAGCTTCCTCAGGAACAACATGGTCTGGAGTGATATCCAGCAAGTCGCAGCTGGATAAAAAGACAAGGGCACAGAGTGCTATTTTGAGTGATTGAATATATTTTTTCATCTTGAATTTTTAAAAGGTGACATCGACTCCCAGCGTAAAAGATCGTGGTAGTGGTTGCCCAATTCCTGTAATTTCAGGGTCAATACCTTCGTAGCCGGTAATGGTTAGCAGGTTGTTTGCCTGTGCCGTTATTTTGAAAGCAGTGATTCCTTTAATTTTAAGCTGCTCGCTAAGGTTGTACCGAATAATAATATTCTTCCAGCGTAGGTACGAAGCATTTTCAACAAACAGGGAGTTTACACTCGTGTCGGAAAAGAATTTGGGGTAGGGAAGTGGCTTCACATCGCCGGGTTTCAGCCAAATATCATTGTAAAAACCTTCGTAAGGAACTTCGCCATTTTTCACGTTACGAATCATTCGAGCCTTTAGGTTGTTGTAATTAACACCTCCCCAAGCATAGGTAAACAAGGTTGATACTTCTAAATCGTGATAGTTAAAAATATTGGTAAAACCACCGGTTACAGGATGTGTGTAGGTGCCGAAACCAGTCATTTGTGGGGCAACTCCTCCTGTTACCAGATTCATGTTTTCGTCGTAATAAAGAGGCATGCCGTTTTCAGGATTCACGCCTGCCCAATATTTCACATAGGCCGAGTTAATCGGCTCACCGACTTTGAAATAGCCTTCACTGCCTACTTTAATTTCATCTTGCAGGTACAAGTCGGTGATTTCATTATCGTTGTAAGCAAAGTTGATGTTTGTTGTCCAACGGAAATGGTCGGTACGAATTGTTACAGCACTCAGCTGCAATTCAATCCCCTGGTTACGCAGCTTTCCAATGTTGCGTAATAGATCAGAATAACCATTGCTGGCAGGAATATCCACCGCAGCCAGCAGGTCATCGGTGTTTTTTACATAGGCTTCGATGGTTCCGTAAATGCTATGATCGAAAAGCCCGAAGTCCAGCGCTAAACTCCACTGTCTGGCACGTTCAAACTTCAAGTCGGGGTTCCAGAACTCAACCAAGTTGATGACGCGATCACCTAAATAGGTATCATTATTGGTAAAATCATAGAATGGCAATCCCAAGGTTTGGCGGATGCCGCCGGAGTTGTAGTTTACACCGTAGGAGGCGCGTAATTTAAACTGATCAAATACATCGAATTGTTCGAACCATGATTCTTTTTGGATGTTCCACGAAGCACCCAATCCCCAGGCTGGAACAAAACGTTTGTCCTCCGGAAGAATAGATGATCCATCGTAGCGGAACGATCCGGTAACATTGTATTTGGAGGCAAAATTATAGTTCCCGCGCAGGTAGAATCCCAGAAGAGCATCGTAAAATTTTGCTGTTGAAATGGTGGCATTGGGATTGGCTCCAATCTCCGGATCAACCTTATCGGATATGCCAATGCTGTTAAATCCAAACCCCCAGTTTTTTGTGTGAATGTATTCCGTTCCACCACTTACCGAGATCGAATGATCGTTAAAACGTTTTCTGAAATCAAGCGAGAGGTTTAAGCGCGAGGCCAGGGATTTTGATTCGTTTTTGTTAAAAGCTCCTTTGCCTTTGGTGATCCCTGCATCCTGGACCAATTTGTTCGCTAGTGTGAGACTGTTGTTTTCGCTATCGTTGTAGGTTATTCCAAATGAAGCATTCGCATTGAAAGCTTCTGAAACAATCCAGTTCAATCGCGAATTAAGATCAACGCGCCAGGAGGTATAATCAGAATAACGGCCATTCAATTCGTCAAAAGGATTTTCGAAATACTGTCCGCCAATGGTGATTGGATTTCGTGCGATGAAGTCGTCCGAGTTCGCTGTTTCGTAGGGCTGCAGCGTGTAAATCAAGCTGGCAGGAGATGAGTGCGATTTTGAACGTTTACTTCGTCCTACCGAGGAATCAAAACCAACGGAAACATCATCGTTGAAGTTATGATCCAGATTAAAGCGGGTTGTAAATCGCTCAGCCCATGAATTATCAAAGCCACCTTGTTCATCGTAATAGCTGGTTGATAAATAATAGCGCGTATCGTCTGCTCCTCCGGAAATGCTCAATTGCAGGTCTTTTACCTGGGCAATGCGCGACAATTCCTTTAGCCAGTTGGTGCTGGTTGATTCGAGTTGACGGTAACGTTTGTTTTTGATGAAAGCTTCTTCTTCGGAGTCGCTTGGGGTAGGCGTATAAATAAAGCCTAAGCCAGAAACAATCTCCAATTCCCTTTCCAATGCCAGTTTCTCGCTTGATTGCATTAAGCTAATTCCACCGAGTCCAGAAATAGGTTTGACGGTGTGTTGGTAGCGAACGTTGTATTGAGTTTCTCCAACAATTCCACGTTTTGTCTTGATCTCGATGACTCCATTGGCTCCCCGGGTTCCGTACTCGACCGTCGATAATCCGTCTTTAAGTACGCGAATGTCAACAATATCATCCGGGTTAATGGTGTTAAAGACATCCGAAGAAATTGGAGAGCCGTTTAAAATATAAAGAGGTTCGTTGGCTCTGTTGGCCGAGACCAGCTCTGCATCGTCTTTTGCACGAATTCCCAGGGAGTTGTTCCCGCGAATCCGAATGGATGCTTTTTCTCCGGGTTCTCCGCTCGACTGGATGGCCAAACCGGCTACCTGCCCTTGCAATAGCTGGTCAAATGAACCCGCAGGTGTTCCGGCGGAGAATACTTTAGTATCGATCTTGCCAACCGAACCGGTAATGGTCCGGATATCTTTTTGGTTTTCACCAAAGACAACAACCGCTTCCAAATCCTTCGAAGAAGGCTGCAGCTGGATGTCAATAATGGTTTTGGTTCCAACGACTAGCTCCTGGGTTTCGTAACCAATGTAAGAGTATTGCAAAATCGTTTCAGGAACCAGGCCTCCAAATTTATAATGTCCTTCGTAATTGGTGATGACTCCTGAAGTGGTATTTTTAATGATGACAGTTGCTCCAATCAGGCTTTCTCCTGTTTGTGCATCTGTAATAATCCCTTCTACCGTTATTTGCTCCTGCGCATTGGTATTGAACGAGCAAAGCAAACTCAGGAATAGTATTAAAAGAACTAAGTGCTTTTGTATAAACTTCATTATTAAATCGAATAGGTATATTTTTCTTTTTCGTCAGGAAGGGGTGAACCTCCTTTTATTTTTCCGGGCTTAGGATAAACTGCAGATGATTTTTCTGATCCAGGTATTTTTTAGCCAGTTTACTCAATCGTTTGGTTGTTACACCTTGTATGTGCTTCTCATAACGTTCAAAGTCCTTTGCATTTTCACCACGTGTCCATTGGTCTTCCAATACCCGGCGCCAATAGCCATTGGTTTCTAAAGAACCTTCCCGGTTTTTCAGCCAGGCTTTTTGGACTTTTTCGAGGTTGGCAGCTTGCACTTGCTTTTTCATCGATTCAATTTCGCCAAAAGTGGCCTGAATCAAGGTATCGACATTGGCCGGAGAACAGGTGAAATAGATATCCATTCGGTAGCTGTCGTATGGACGTTGTAAGATTGTTGAAGAAGCGTAAGGAGAGTACACTCCGCCGATTTCTTCGCGTAGCTTTTCATTTAATCGAATGGTGAGAATGTCGCTTAACAAGGCCATCTCAATCCTCGACTTTTGAGAACTTGGATACTTCCCGGTAAAGCGCATCAGCACTTTGGTCTTTTCAACCGTGTTGCGAGGGAACTCATAGCGATGTTCTCCCTTTGGTGGGCGAATTCCATGATCAGCATAAGTTGTTCTTATTTCTTTTGATGGAAGACTCCCCAGGTATTGCGCTAAAAGAGGCTTGATGGAATCGACCTCAAAACTCCCGACAATGAAAAAGCGTGTTCCATAAGCTGACCCAAAACGCGATTGGTAAAAATCGAATGCCTTATCCAGACTGATTTGGTCAAGCTGCTCCGGAGTTAAAAGAGTCGCCGTTCTTGGGCTATTTTGCATCATGATTTTATTGACTTCATCCGCAAAATAGGAGTCCGGGCTATTCAACGTATTTCGGTTGTATTCTTTCTTATTTTCGATGAATTGTTCGAACTTGTCTTCATCTTTTCGCGGAGCAGTGTAGGTTAAATAACTCAGCTGAAGTAAGGTTTCGAAATCAGCTTTCGATGAAAAACCACTTACTCCTTCGGTGTGGCGATGGATATATGGTGCAATGTACACTTGCTTACCGGAAAGAATCCTTTCCAGTTGCAGCGCATTGAACTTTGACAATCCACCTCCATTAACCAAAATGGCAGCCATCGAAGCATTGTCGAAGTTGTCGATGGTGGACAGCGAGTAGCCTCCTTCTCGTAAAGAAGAGAACCGAATTTCATCGTTTTTGAAGGTCGTTGGTTTCAAAGCAACGCTTACGCCATTGTCAAATTCAATGGTTGTAATGCCCATCTCTTCGGAGTATGTTTCGTTTCGAATCTGGCCAGCCTTTGGCTTTTCCGCCATCAAAGGCTCATCAATAGCTAGGTCGTCATAGGGAGAGAGGCTTTCCTTGGCTACATCTTTCAAGGCCGTTAACAGTTCTTCTTCTGTCGGCGTATTGGTATCTTCTGGTGCCGTTACAAAAATCACCCGGTTTTCTTCGGATTGATCGATGTATTCATTCACCAAAGCTTGAATGTCGTCCAAGGTGATCTCGTCCAAAGTTGTTTGAACAAACTCTTTTTTGAATGAGATGCTGGCATTTTCCTCCCCATAAAGAATGTGGTTGGAAATCGCATCCATGATCTGTCCCGATGATTGTTTGTCCTCTTCATGAGCCATTCGCTCCATGTCGTTATAGAGGATTTCCTTTTTTCGCTCCAATTCCGCTTGCGTAAAACCGAATTTCTTGATGCGCAACAGTTCTCGCATTAAACCTTGGGTGCCTTCAATAATTTTGTCGGCTTTAACCGTTGCCAAAGACATGTAGCGATCGGTATGCCCAGGTCCGCTTGTTGCGTAAGAGTGCGCGTACATGTAGGGAGCATCTTTTTGCTGGGCAATATCGGTAAGTCGCTGGTTAACCATGTAAGTGTAGATGATATTGGTTACACTGCGCTTGAGATCTGCCAATGTCTTTTCATCTTGATGAGGAAACTTGCGAATAATCTTTACCGACGTGCTTGTAATCTCCTGATCTTTGATGATTTTTATCAGCGTGTTGGCATGAGATGGCAAAGTGTAATACTTACGCTCGGGCGCATTTTCGGGGTTATTAATCGTTCCAAATGTAGCTTCAATACGCTGTTCAATATCTTCTTGATCGAAATTACCGACAATCAGTAAGCTTGTTAAATTGGGGCGATACCAGGCGCGATGAAACTTTCTCAGTTCTTCGTCATTCCCTTCCTTAGTAACCACTTCCATCAATCCAATAGGACGGCGATGAAGGTACCGGGCATTGTGGTACAACATGGGGTACATTTCATCTTTTAAGCGGTTGTCCAAGCCAATCGTTGTGCGCCATTCCTCTAGAATAATCCCGCGCTCCTTGTCAATCGCTTCGGTGCTAAGTGTCAGGCCCGAAAGAATATCACCAAAAAAGTGGAAGGCCTTATTTAGCGTTTGTTCATTGGAATTTGGAAGCGGAAGCATGTAAATTGTTTCGTCATAGCCGGTATAGGCATTGATGTCGGCTCCAAATTCAACTCCAATCGACTGCAAATAGTCAATCAGTGTGTTGTTGGGAAAATGCTTACTTCCGTTAAATACCATGTGTTCCAGAAAGTGGGCAAAACCACGCTGCTCTTCCGTTTCAAGTATCGATCCGGCTTTGATAATCATCTGAAACTGTACCTGTTTTTCTGGAATCGCATTGTGCTGCAGATAATAGGTAAACCCATTGGCTAATGTCCTTTTAACGACTTTGGGGTTTAAGGGAATAGGGGATTGATCGGTTAATTGCGAATATCCCTTATTCGTAAAAAATAGGGCAAAAGCACCCACAAGAAGGTATGTAATGAAACGATACTTCATACTTTGTTGTTTATTAGATTGATGGTAGTTGAGGCGAAGGAAATGTTAGTGCGATTGCAGAATATCTTCCTCTTTTCTTCTTCGGGAAAAGCCGAATTTTCTACAAAATTGGCGGCAAAGATATCAAAAACAAAGGGAATAGCAAGAAAATTTTGGAAATGGCAAAATGTCGAATGTAGTTGATCATATGAAAATTATGATTCGTCTATAGGCGCTATGAATGGAAATTACTGGGGCATTTTTCTTTTGCGCAATAACATTGAAAAACCATATAATGCACTCGTTTTTTTAGGCTGTTTTTTAGTGATTTGAGGGGGGTGTTTTTAGAGCGATAAGAATGCATAGTAAATAATATGATTGCTTTTTAATTTTCCAATAAATGTGTAAAAAGGATACTGGGATAAAGCAATTTAGTTAATTTTTCACCTTAAAGTTTTTCTATGATTTTTAAAAGTCTACATTTGTATGTTCAAACATATGAACATGCACTTGTCGGGAGAATGACATTACATGAGTTACTCTAAAAAATAAACAATTATAAACGAATGAAATTCAAGATAGATCATTCCAGTGCGCTGCCTTTGCACGCCCAGGTCGAAACATTATTACGCAAATTGATTGAGCTGCCAGAATATAAGAATGGGGGCTTGCTCCCCAAGGAAGTTGATTTGGCCAAGCAATTGGGAATTTCGAGAAATACCTTGCGACAGGCTACCAATAAATTGGAGTACGAGGGCCTGCTGGTAAGAAAAAAGGGAGTGGGAACTCGAGTGGCTGAAAAAACGGTGACAACGCAACTTGATAATTGGCATAGCTTTACCAATGAAATGAGTGCCCAAGGCTTGAGCTTTAAGAACTATCGCTTAGTGGTTGAATGGGTGGAGGCTGATCGAAAAATCGCTACTTTTTTTAATATTCCGGAAGCTACATCTGTTTTGAAGCTAAGTCGTTTGCGGGGGGATGAAGAAGCTCCTTTTGTCTATTTCGAAAGTTACTTTCATCCGCGCATTGGCTTGACCGGGAACGAAGACTTTTCAAAGCCTTTGTATGATTTGCTTGAGAATGATTTTCATGTTGTAGCCTCTTTGTCACGCGAAAAGCTAAAGGCACGTTTGGCAACGACCATTACAGCCAAGCGTTTGCAGATTGGTGCCGGTGACCCGGTTTTAGTTCGCGAGCGGTTTGTTTACGATCCTGGCGATCGCCCATTGGAATACAATATTGGTTTTTACAAAGCCGACAAATTCACCTATAAAATTGATATAAGAAGATAGTCTCTTGAGCTTGAAATTTTTCGTTCACACAAAAAATATAATAAGATGAAACAACAAATAGCTATCGGAATTGACGTAGGAGGAAGCCATGTTAGTTGTGCTGCCTTCAATTTGAATGAAAAGAAATACTTGCCGGAAACCTTTGCAGAAAGTGATCTGGATAATCATGGTCCGGCGGATGAGATTATTGCTGTGTGGAGTAAAACGATTGCTCGGTCCATCGAAGCAGTTGGCTTGGAAAACCTGTCCGGAATTGGATTTGCCATGCCTGGTCCTTTCAACTATGAAAAAGGGATTCCGCTATTTACCGGAGAAAATAATAAGTACGAAAACATTTATGGGATTGATGTTTCGGCAGCATTGCGAAAGTCGTTGAATCTTCCGGGCGACTTCCCGATCCGCTTCATCAATGATGCAACAGCATTTGCCATTGGCGAAGATTGGGCCGGGAAAGCTCAAGGCAGCAAGCGGTCGTTATCGATTACGCTGGGAACCGGCTTTGGCTCGGCTTTTCTGAAGGACAATCTTCCGGTTACTTCGGGCGATGATGTTCCGGAGCAAGGCTGTATTTGGCACCTTCCTTTTAAAGACGGAATTGCCGACGATTACTTCTCAACTCGAGGACTGGTGGGCCGCTATCAGCAAAAAACAGGGAAGTCGGTCAAAGGTGTTAAAGAGATTGCCATGAGCGCACCAACAGACGAAATAGCTCGTGAGCTTTTTAACGATTTTGGATCGCAGTTGGTAAATTTATTGCATCCGTGGCTGGAGCGTTTTCAGGTGGAAGTTTTGGTTATTGGAGGAAATATAGCCAATGCTTATGATTGGTTTCAGCCGGCTTTAACGGCAGCCTTAAAAGATCACAACTGTACAGTGCGTGTAGAAATATCAAGCCTGAAAGAAACGGCTGCCATTATCGGTAGTGCCGTCTTGGCTGACCAGTCTTTTTACGCGCGGGTAGAACCCTTATTGGCTGAAATGTAATACGAATTCAAAAAAACAAAACTTTAATAGCTCCTAATCTAAACCAACTAAATCATGACAAAATCAAAAATCTCAGCAAAGTATATTATCCCGGTGTTGCTCTCATTTTTTGTAATGAGTTTTTGCGACCTGGTAGGAATTGGTGTTGATAACGCCAAAGCCGATTTTAATTTGAACAACACGTTGGCGCAATTAATTCCGATGGCAGTTTTTGCCTGGTTTTTTATTTTATCGGTACCTGTCGGAATTTTACAGGATCGCATCGGGAAGCGAAACATGCTGAATATTGGTATGTTGCTGACTGCGCTTGGCTTGATAGTTCCTTTTTTCATGTATTCCTTTCTGGTTTTGCTGGGCGGCTTTGCCATGCTCGGTATCGGGAATACCATTATTCAGGTGTCGGCAAATCCCTTGTTAATAGATGTTGTTTCTGCCAAAAGAGCTTCCAGCTTTTTAAGCTTTTCGCAGTTTATAAAAGCAATCGGATCGATGGTTGCGCCCTACCTGGCCACTTATTTTGCCCTTCGCTTTGGCGATTGGAAGATTCTTCTTCTCGTTTTTGGCGGCGTTTCTCTTTTATCGGTAATATGGCTGCACTTTACCCCAATAACCGAAACCTTATCAAAAGAGAATAAAGCAACAATTGGGTCCTGCCTTAAACTTCTGGGCGTCGGTTACATTGCCTTAATGGTACTGGGAATTTTCTTTGTTGTAGGAATCGATGTGGGGATCAATGCGGCATCAGGGCAATTTTTAATGAAAAAGTTGGGAATGGATGCTGAGCCTGCCATGCACGGCCGTAGTTTGTATTTCTTCGGAAAAATGTTGGGTACTTTTCTAGGGGCTCTATTACTTACTCGCTTTTCTGCACGAAAATTTCTGCTTGGTTCGGCAGTGGTAACCCTGATTACAATTGTGGCATTCATTTTTTCGCCGTCACCGGTATTTGCATTGGCATTAATATTCTCCATTGGTTTGGGTGCCTCAAATATTTTCCCGTTGATCTTCTCATTAACAGTTGAAAAATATGCCGATCGTGCCAATGAAATTTCAGGACTGATGATTATGGCAGTAGCCGGTGGAGCATTTATTCCTCCTGTCGTTGGAAAAGTAACCGATATGCTGAACGTAACAGCCGGAATGTTCGTACTAATCGCATGTTCAGTATATCTTTTGTTTTTAGCTATTTATGCACTAAAAAAATAATGAACGAATGAAACGCTTGGCTTACTTTGTGGCAATCATACTCCTGTTGTCATGTCAAACAGAAACTAAATTACACCCCGAATTTAATGCCATCCAGTATGTCGATCCTCAAATCGGGTCGGTGCACGGACGTTGGTTTTTTTACACGCCGGCAGCCTTGCCTTTTGGGATGGCAAAATTGGCTCCGCACACCAATGCTTATGAGGGCGAAGGTAGTTGGTCGCCCCAGGGATATGACGACCGGCATGGTTCCATCGAAGGATTTGGGCATTTTCATGAATTTCAGATTGGTGGGCTGGTGGTCATGCCTACAACGGGAGCATTGAAGACGGTTCCCGGAACATTGGAAGAGCCGGATACAGGCTATCGCTCGCGGTTCGACAAGGCCAGCGAAGAGTCAATGCCTGGCTATTATTCAGTGTTGTTGAAGGATTATGGTGTGCGGGCAGAGCTAACAGCGACGGAGCGCGTAGGTTTTCATCGTTACACGTTCCCAAAGTCGGAGCAGTCGAACCTGATTATTGACATTGGGCATAAGCAAGGGGAAAGTAGCACGGTAACCAATGCTTTTATCCGGATGAACGGGAAAAAACAGCTGGAAGGTTATATCGAAACTTACCCGGTTTATCTTACTTTTTGTGATCCGGGTAACCGGGTGAAAATGTACTTTGTCATTCAGTTGGATAAAGAACCGGCAGCTTTTGGCTCGTTTGTCAATGAGCAACAGGAAGCCGGTAAAACCGAAAGCAAGGGAGTTGACAATGGTTTTTATCTTACATTTCAAACCGATGAAAATGAATTGGTTGAAATGCAGGTCGGCTTGTCATACACGAGTATTGCCAATGCACGCAATAATTTGAATGTGGAAGCTGAGGGACAGACGTTTGACTTGGTGAAAGAAACCGCTGCATTAAAATGGAATGAAAAACTTTCCCGCTTCATGGTGGAAGGCGCCACCGAGGCTGATAGAACCAAGTTTTATACGGGCTTGTACCATGCCCTCTTAGGACGCGGAATAGCCAGCGATGTGAATGGCCAATACATTCAGTACGATAAAACAATTGGGCAGATTCCGTTGGATGAATCGGGTACACCTCGGTATCATCAGTACAACACAGATGGTATTTGGGGCGGTTTCTGGAATCTTGGACAGCTTTGGGCGCTGGCTTATCCCCGCTACTTGAGTGAATATGTCCAGTCCAATATCGATTTCTCGAAAGTAAGTGGCTGGCTGCACGATGGCATGGCCGCCGGAACCTACACAAACGGAGTCCAAACCAACTTTCAGGGCTTGTTAATGGCTTCGGCTTACAATGCAGGTATTCGCGATTTTGAAGTGGAAACAGGCTATGAGGCAGCCTTGAGAAATGAGCTTGAATACCATGGCCGAAACCTGGGAAATGGGAAATATGATTTGCATTATTTCGTAAAGAATGGCTATGTGCCATCAAAAGATACGGTGATTGCTAATGGTTGGGTGTTCAACTTTGGAGCATCTCACACCCTGGAATATGCTTTTAGTTCGTATGCCGTAGGGCAATTTGCCAAAGCATTGGGACATAAGGCTGATTACCAGAAATTAATGACTCAGGCTGGAAACTGGGCGAATATTTTTGACCCGGAAACCCGTTTTATCCGGCCGCGCTACGAAGATGGTCGCTTTATTGAGAACTTCAATCCGCTGGAAGGATGGCGTGGTTTTCAGGAAGGGAATGCCTATCAATATACCTGGTATGTTCCGCATGACCCGGCTGGTCTGATCGAAAAAATTGGAATTGATACGTTCAACGTTCGTTTGGAGAAAACATTTGTCGAAAGTCAAAAATCATTGTTTGGAGGAGGTCGCGAGGTGCACAGTTTTTCAGGCGTAGAGAAGCTGTACAATCAGGGAAATCAGCCTTGCCTGCACCAGGCCTGGTTGTTCAATTACTCGGGCAAGCCTTGGCAAACCCAGCATTGGACACGAACCATTTGCGATGAATTTTA
Organism: Sunxiuqinia rutila; assembly: GCF_050589705.1. Lineage (NCBI taxonomy): Bacteria > Pseudomonadati > Bacteroidota > Bacteroidia > Marinilabiliales > Prolixibacteraceae > Sunxiuqinia > Sunxiuqinia rutila. The sequence goes on along the minus strand of NZ_JBNGOT010000003.1, from coordinate 289,880 downwards.
TGGAACAGAACCACTGCATGGTTATGGTTTTGGGCAGGATGAAGATCAGGGACAGCTGGGTGCCTGGTACGTGATGGGTGCACTTGGGCTATTCGATGTTCAGGGGCATGCGGCAATGAATCCATCCTTCCAGTTCGGAAGTCCGATGTTTGACAAAGTGACCATTCAACTGGATGAAAACTATTACGAAGGAAAGACTTTGGTTCTCGAAACCCGCAACAACTCCAAAGAAAACAAATACGTACAGTCGGTTACCTGGAATGGCCAGCCTGTGGAAAATTGCTGGATCTCGCGAAATGAACTGATGAAAGGGGGAACCCTGCTTTTTGAAATGGGTAGCAGCCCTAATAAAAATTGGGGAGTAGGAATGCCTCCTCCGTCTATGACGAAGTAGTAGAATCTGTCAACCAAAAACCAAAAGCGATGAGTAAAAATTCTGTTTTAACGGTGTTCTTTTTGTTCGCATTCATGTCTGTGGGATTTGCTCAGGGAGAGGAGATTCTGTTGAACACAGGGTGGAAAGCGAATCGGGCAAGTGAGCTTCCGGTGGATGGAACCGTCATTTCTTCGGCTGACTTTGAATTTTATGACTGGATGGATGCTCAGGTGCCGGGAACGGTGTTGACCACCATGCTGAAAAATAGCAAAGTGCCAGATCCTTTTTACGGGTTGAACAACGAGCTGATTCCTGATATTTACGCTACAGGAGCAGATTACTATACGTTTTGGTTTCACAAGCGTTTGTCGAAGCTGGAGTTGCAGGAGGGGCAACAGGCTTGGCTAAAATTCAGAGGAATTAACTATTCGGCTAACGTCTTTTTGAATGGACAGCGTGTGAATACCGATACTCATCATGGTATGTTTCTTCGGGAAAAGTACCTGATCACGCCATTTTTGAATCAAGAGGATGGTGCTGCTAATAACCTGGCAGTAATAGTGCATCCGCCCAATCCGGTTGGGCATGCCAATGGCGGGCAAGGAGGTGATGGAACAATTGCCCGGTCGGTTACGCAGCAATTTACCGCAGGTTGGGACTGGATTTGTCCGATTCGTGACCGAAATACCGGAATTTGGGATCAGGTTGCCATTGAAATTACCGGACCTGTGGATATTCAAAATCCATTTGTTCGTTCAAGAGTGCCCGGAAAACGAACTCCCGGAGAGAAACAAAAGCCGGCCTTTTTAACCATTTCTGCGGAATTGGTTAATGCAACAGCAGAAGATCAGCAAGGGGTTTTAGTTGCCAAAATAGGTGATCAAAAGTGGACTTTGCCTGCTATGCTTAAGGCTCAGGAAAAAGTTACACTAAGCTTTCCTGAGATTAAGATGGAGAATCCGAAACTGTGGTGGCCGAATGGATGGGGTGAAGCAAACTTGTACCAATTGGAATTGAGCTTTCAGCAGAATAATACGCAATCAGACAACGAAGCAGTCAGTTTTGGAATACGCGAAACCGGAACTTATTTTGATCAGGAAGTCGGAGGGCGTGTGTTTCTGGTGAATGGACAGAAGGTATTTATTAAAGGCGGAAATTGGATTTCTTCGGACGCACTGTTGCGACTTTCGCCCGAAAGGTATGAGGCAGAGGTTCGGATGCATGCGGAGATGAACATGAACATGATCCGGGTTTGGGGAGGTGCGATGCCTGAACGCCCCGAATTTTATGAGGCCTGCGATAAGTATGGACTCCTGGTGTGGCAGGATTTGTGGGTGTCGGGCGACTGCAATGGGCGCTGGCCCGATCCAAAGAAAAAAGAGTCGCAAACCAGAAGACAGGCATATCCAGATGATCATTCGTTGTTTCTGGCTTCGGCTATCGATCAGATTAAGATGCTTCGGAATCATCCGAGTTTATACCTGTGGTGCGGAGGCAATGAATTTCCACCTCCACCCGATATTAACAAGCAATTGGAAGAACGGATTTTCCCGGAATTTGATGGTACCCGTTACTACGTGAATGAGTCAACTTCAGACAGTATTCTTCGAAATACGATTGGTGGAAATGGCGACGGACCCTACGGCATACAAGATCCACTTCGTTTTTTTGTGGTGGAGTCGTATCCGTTTAATCCGGAGTTAGGGTCGGTGGGCCTTCCCAATGTTGAGGCCATGCGCAAGATGATGGATGCAAAGGATTTGGTTCCACCGCGCAATGATCGGCCGAACCAGGTGTGGCGTTACCATAAGTACATTGGCTACGGAAATACCATTGAGCAAATGGGCGAAATCAAGGGGATTGAGGATTTCTGTAAAAAGGCTCAACTGGTCAATTACGAGCAATACCGGGCTTTGCAGGAAGGCTTTAATGCGGGCATGTGGAATAAATATACGGGCATGCTGGTGTGGAAAAACCAAAATCCGTGGACCGCTTTGCGCGGACAGTTTTACGATGTGTTTCTGGATCAGACAGGTGGATTTTATGGTTATCAGCATGGCGCAAGCCCAATTCATGCTCAACTCAATTTGAATGATTCTACCATTTGTGTGATGAACCAGACGCTTTCAGATGTCACCGATCTTACCGTTGTAGCGCAGTTGATCGGGCTGGACGGAAAGCTTTTGCATGAACGAACCTTCAAGCTTGATGTTGAGGCCAATGCCTATAAAAATGCCGGACGACTGTTTGAGCAAGAAAAGCCGGAGGGATTCTATTTTGCTCGTTTAAGCCTGAAAAACAAGCAGGATGAACTAATTGATGAAAATCTTTATTGGTTGGTGAGCGAACCTTCCGATTGGCAACAACTCGATAAACTCGCTCCAGTAAACCTTCAGGTGAATTTGAAAAGACCGGAAGGAAGCCACTACCTGGCTGATATTTCCAACAAGGATCAGTCAACCGCCTTTTTTATTCGATTGAAAATTACGGATAGAATAACTGGCGAGTTGATGCTGCCTGTTTTTTTTGAAGATAACTACCTGACCCTTTTCCCCGGTGAGCAAAAGCAAATTGCGATTGATCTATCGCACCTAGCAAAAGAGGTAGATCTCAATAAACTTCAGCTGGAATTGGCTCCGTGGAATGGAAAACAGATCATCAAAACGTTTAATGAATAATGGCAACGGCCCCGTCGGTCGTTGTCCTGCGTGTCAAACAAAACTTTATTAATCAACAACTTTAATAGATATGAAGGCAATTATTGCTATTTTTTTAGTACTTGGAATTACGTGTTGTACGTCGAAATCAACTCAGCCGGATCTCAAAGATCAGATTCGAAACAATGAATATTTTGCGTTTACAAAAGCAAAAGCACTCGACATTGTCAAAACGGGGTTTAATGCCGGCGATGGTTATGGCGAAGTGTGGATTCGCGATTACAACACTTTTATTGAACTTTCTGCGGAAGTTTATCCTCAGGAAACCTTGAAAGAAAACCTGCGTGTTTTTTTCCGTTTGCAGGGAGATGATGGAAACATTATTGATGGATTTATTCCGAAAGAAAAAGCCAAGGCATCGGAAGGTGGTTACGACTATATTTTTACCGAGCTGGAGCCGAACTATGCCGGGCATAAAAATACGGTTGAAACAGATCATGAAACATCATTGGTTCAGGCCGTTTATAAGTATGTGAAGAAAACCGGGGACACCGCTTTCCTGACTGAAAAAATTGGAGACAAAACGGTTGCTCAACGCCTGGAGTGGTCTATGGACTTTCTGTTGAATGAACGTTGGAGCGATCAGTATGGCTTGGTCTACGGAGCGACTACTGCCGATTGGGGAGATGTGCAGCACAGCCATCCTTGGGGCGTTTACATCACAGATGACACCAAGTTTTGTCTTGACATTTATGACAATGCCATGTTGGTGATTGCGTTGAACAACTTAATGGAGCTTGTTCCTGAAACCAAAACCAAGTGGGAACCCATTTGCGATGGAATTGCAAAAAATACGATGAAATACTTGTGGGACGAGCAGAATCAAAAGTTCATTCCACACGTGTATCTCGATGGTTCTCCATTCCCTGCCGACTTCGACGAAAACCAAATTTACTACCACGGAGGTACAGCTACGGCTATTGAAGCCGGATTGCTGTCGAAAGAGCAAATTAAGATTTCGCTCAATAAAATGATTGAAAACGTCAAAGCATCGGGAGCTGGCTCAATTGGCTTAACCATGTATCCTCCCTATCCCGAAGGTTCGTTTGAAAATAAAGGCATGTATCCGTATGGTTATCAAAATGGCGGAGACTGGACCTGGTTTGGTGGCCGTATGATTCAACAATTGATCAAGTATGGTTTTGTTGATGAGGCGTATGAGCAAATGCAGCCTATGGTTAAGAGGGTAAAGGAAAATGATGGATTTTTTGAATGGTACACAGTAGATAATCAACCTGAAGGTTCAGGTACTTTCCGGGGTTCAGCCGGTGTATTGTACAAAGCTATTTTGATGTTTGAGGACTACGCGAAAGATAAATAATAGGCAAAGGGCATGGGGCAAAGAGCCAAGAGGAAAATGAAAACAAGTTAGATCGTGAGATTTAGTCTTGTGTCTAAGTTCTTGTCTCTTGAATCTGGAAGTTTTCCGCTTAGCCTCTTTGCGTGAAAGACATTGAAATTAGAAGATAAAACAAAATATGAGTACACAGAATTGGAGAAAGACGAGCCAGTATTTGATGCCGGCTCAAAAGGAAGAGGAAAGTGCAGGCGATTATGGCTTGTATCCAGCCCATTCGTTGGGCGAAGGAAAAATACATTTGGGGGTGGAGAGCTTGGTTGAAGAGCTTGAAAAACATGAAACGATTATAATCGATGGTTACCAGGGCGTGTTTTTCGGAACACTGAAAGAGAAGCTCGACGCACAGTTTAAACAAAAAGGGATTGACGTAAACTGGATTGATGTTGCTGAATACTTAAAACCAGAGGCCGAAATCAATGCGCTTATCGAGCCATTTCTTGGGGGTGATGATCCGATTTTTGGGAAACGGGCAACCATTGAGTTGATTGATCTTTTTGACACAACACGATGGAGTGAAATTCAGGATAAAATTACTTCAGGAAAGAGCATAATTTACGGTGTAGGAGCTAGTCTTGTAGGAATTGAGGGCTTGTTGGTATACGTTGATTTGCCTAAAAACGAATTGCAATTCCGGGCCCGTGCAAAGACGATTAGCAATATCGGGGCATCGAAGCCGGACGAGATTAAGCCCATGTACAAGCGCTTCTACTTTGTAGATTGGGTAGTTCTGAACAAGCGCAAACAGGAATTGCTCTCGAAGATCGATGTGCTTGTTGATGAGCAGCGTTTGGATGAAATAACCTGGTTAAAGGGAGACGATTTAAGGCAAGGATTAAATGAAATAAGCAAAAATGTATTCCGGGTGCGCCCATGGTTTGAACCCGGTGCGTGGGGCGGACAATGGCTTGGCGAAAAGGTGAAAGGATTGAACAAAGATGTGCCGAATTATGCCTGGTCGTTTGAGTTGATTGTTCCTGAAAACGGCTTGGTTTTCGAAAGCTCAGGTCATGTTGCAGAAGTGTCGTTCGATACGGTTATGTTTCAGGAGGGCGAGAATGTCTTGGGGCAAGCGCATCCTCAGTTTGGAGCCGAATTCCCCATTCGTTTCGACTTTTTGGACACCTTCGACGGAGGGAATTTGTCCATTCAATGTCACCCTCATTTAGACTACATTAAAGAGCATTTTGGCGAAAACATGACCCAGGAGGAAACCTACTACATCCTGGATGCAGCGCCCGATGCGAAATGTTATCTTGGATTTAATGAGGACATTGATCCCAAAGTTTTTGAAGCTGATTTGAAGTATAGTTTTGAGAACAATAAACCCATTGATATTACCCGCCATGTGCAAGTGTTGGACTCGCACAAACACGATTTATTTTTGATCCCTCCGGGCACCATCCATGGTTCAGGAATTAACAACCTGGTGCTGGAAATTAGCTCAACCCCCTACATTTTTACCTTCAAAATGTATGACTGGCTGCGTTTGGACATGGATGGAAAACCGCGTCCGATCAATATTGAGCGGGGAATGGAAAATGTTTGTTTCGACCGAAAAGGCGATTACGTAACCGATAAATTGGTGGCAAAACCGACCTTGTTGGAGGAAGGTACCGGATGGAAGTTGTATCACTTGCCAACCCACGAAAAGCATTTGTATGATGTACATCGTTTCCATTTGACCGGAGAAGTTGAAGTGCAAACCGAAAACCGTTGCCATGTGCTGAGCTTGGTTGAAGGAAGCAGCATTTTGGTAGAGACGGAGAATGGCCTGAAGAAGCGCTTTAACTATGCCGAAACATTTGTGATTCCTGCTGCTGCAGGTTCCTACAAAATAACCAATGAAGGAGAAGGTGAAGCCTTGGTCGTAAAAGCATTTGTGAAGTAATTTCTAGGAAAGAATACCTAAACCAATTAATGTGAAACATCCAAGACAAAGGTTTTTTGACACAAAGAAGAAGGAAGGAAAACGGAGACCGGATACCAGTCTGAAAATCTGCGTATCCGAAAATCTAAAATCTTGTGTCTTGATACTCTTGTCTTGGTTCTAATTCTAAACATATGAGACTTTACAAGATTTCAACAATTCTTATACTGGCAGGACTATTATTAAGCTCTTGTAGTTCGAATAATAAAGAACTCGCCGATAAAATACTTGCAGATCAAACGATGCAGGAAGTAGACAGCATGGCTCGCCAGCTAATGAAGAATGGATTTTATGCCGGATCGGGCTACCAAATGGTCTGGTCGCGCGACTTAAACACTTTCATTGAACTATCCTGTGAGGAATATGATCAGGACGTTATTCGTAAAAACCTGTTGATGTTTTTTCATTTTCAGCAGGCAAATGGCGAGTTGCTCGATGGTTATGTTCCCCGAGAAGCTTTTACCTGGGGAGACCCAAACACTTACGAATCGGAAACAGCTCCCGGACACATCGGTTTTAAAAATACGGTAGAAACGGATCAGGAAACCTCGCTGATTCAGGCTATTTATAAATATGTGGCGAAGACGGGCGACAAATCAATCCTTGATGAAGAGGTGGCCGGTAAGCCTGTTTACGAGCGATTGAAATGGTCAATCAATTACTTGCTGAATGAGAGGTACGCTGCAAAATATGGTCTGATTACCGGTGCTACAACCTTTGACTGGGGAGATGTGCAGGTTGAAGGGGGTGCTGTGGTGGACGTGGATAGCCTGACTCATTGGAGCATTGATGTGTACGATAATGCAATGTTGGCCATTGCTTTGGATAACTTGGCTGAATTAACGGATGATAACTCGGATAAACAGCGCTGGAAAACGATGCAGGAAGATTTGCTGGTGAATATTCGAAAGTATTTGTGGGATGCTGAAAACAGCAAATTCATTCCACATATTTATCTGGATGGTTCTCCTTTTCCAGACGATTTCAACGAAAATGAAATTCATTATCATGGGGGAACAGCAGTTGCCATTGAAGCAGGCGTTTTAACCAGAGATGAAATTGCCGCAGTCCTTAAGCATATGGTGAGAAATGTTGAGCAATCAGGCGCTCCTTCAATTGGTTTGACACTTTACCCGACTTATCCAAGCGATGTTTTGGGCAAGAATGTATCTGCTCCCTATGAATATCAGAATGGTGGAGACTGGACTTGGTTTGGCGGAAGAATGATCCAACAGCTTATTGTGAATGACATGGTCGACGAAGCTTACCAATTGGTACAACCCATGATGAACCGTGTTATTAAAAACAAAGGGTTTTACGAGTGGTATAAAATCGATGGAACTCCGGCAGGTTCTGGCGATTTCAAAGGATCTGCCGGGGTATTAGGAAAATCAATCGAACTATTTAACCAATGGGCAGAAGAAAACAAATAAAACAAAGCTTAAGCTACCTGCTTTTGTTGTGTTTTCTGGCAGGAACAAAGGCTTATGCCAAAGACCAAAGCGTGATTTGGCAAATCGGTGAAAACAACAATAGTTGTGCGGAATTTGCGTTGGCCCCCAAGGGCTATCCTGATTACATTGCGAATGACTTTGGCTGGGAAGACAAGTATTTCCTGATAGGAACATCCAACGATCAAAAAGACTGGCCATACATCATTCCCGGAACAAGTGACACCTGGGGTGGGACCTGGGGAACATCCGGTTGGCGTTCAAGTACCCTGACCATTCTGTTTGGGGTGGATCAGCAGCCTCGTTCCAATGATTGGAAACTGGTTGTTGATCTTTTGGATTGCAATCCCGATGATTTGCCATTGTTTAAAGTGACGGTTAACGGGAAATCATGGAAATACCGAATTCCGGTAATCAACCCAGCAAGTTCAATCGATAATGATCCTGATAATTCGTCGGAATATCTGGTTGAAATTCCCCTCCCTAAAGGCTTAATTGCAAACGGGGGAAATGAAATTGCTCTAACTGTCCTTGAAGGATCCTGGATTCGTTTTGATCAAATCAAACTTGAAGGGCCTAAGGGAGTGGAACTGACGAAGAACAAGCAGGCTTTTTTGCGAAAAGTGGAACCTGCCGATTATGAAATAGAGCATTACCGCAACAAGGCGCAACCACTATTGATTGATGTTGAGCATCTGTCCGGAACGCCTGATATGACCGTGATTCTGGATAACGAAGAAGTTTTTGCATCAACGCTGGAAAAAGGTCGATATGTATTTGAAGTGCCAATGCCGGCAGTTCAGAAAGCGCAAAAGAGCAGCTACGAAATTTGGCTTAATGGAGAAAAGCTTCAGGCGGGCAAAATAACAAGATTGCCGCAGGTTTTAACTTCGCCAGCCGGCTATGTGGATACCAAAATCGGAACTGGCCATTCCCGCTGGATGATTGCCCCGGGACCTTGGATGCCATTCAGCATGGTCAAATTAAGTCCCGACAACCAGAACGATGGTTGGCAGTCTGGTTATGAACCAACCTTTGAGTCAGTGGCTTGCTTCTCGCACATTCACGAGTGGACCATGGCCGGATTGGGAACCATGCCCACCAATGGGGCACTTCAAACGAAAGTTGGCGATGAAAAAGATGTGGCTGGTGGTTACCGTTCGCGAATTGATAAATCAACAGAACAGGCGCCTTTGGGCTATTACAAAGTGCATTTAACCGATTACGACATTCAGGCGGAATTGACTGCAACTACTCGTTGTGGTTTTCAGCGCTATACTTTTCCGAAAGACCGCGATGGATCGCGCGTTTTGCTAGATTTGGTGATTCCATCAGAATACCGGTATGAACTGCTTGAAGCTTCGGTAAAACAAACGGGCGAAAATACAATTGAAGGTTTTAGCCATCAGCTTTCTCCAAATACCTGGAGTGGTGGAATCTCGCAGGAGTACACCATTTACTTTGTTGTAGAGTTTGACCGGCCGATAGCCGGATTTAGCACGTGGACTGAAAATGGCGTGGAAAAAGGTGCTGCAAGCTTAAATGTTCAGGGAGCAAAAGATGCCGGAGTTATTGTTGATTTCGATACGAAAAAAAATAAGCTGGTCCAGCTTCGCACAGGGATTTCTTATGTGAGCCTTGAAAATGCAAGAGAGAACCTGAAAACTGAAGTCATCGATCCTTTTGGATGGGACTTTGAGGCCGTGCGAACAAATAATGTTGCTACCTGGAATGACCTTTTTAGTCGTGTGAAGGTGGGCAGCAATGACAAGCATGAAAAAACACGTTTTTACACCAATATGTATCGTGCTTTGTGCAGCCGTAATACGTTTAGCGATGTGAATGGCGAGTGGCGGGATGCCGGGGAAGAAATCCGAAGAATGGATGACCCGTCGTCTCCGGCTTTGGGCTGCGATGCTTTCTGGAATACCTTCTGGAACCTGAATCAGTTTTGGAATCTGGTAACGCCGGAATGGAGCAACCGCTGGGTGAAATCGCAGTTGGCCATGTATGACGCCAATGGTTGGCTGGCCAAGGGACCGGCCGGGATGGAATATGTTCCGGTGATGGTGGCCGAGCATGAGATTCCGCTGATTGTTGGTGCTTACCAAATGGGGATTCGCGACTACGATGTGGAGAAAGCTTTCGAGGCCGTGAAAAAGATGCAAACAACGCCCGCACAGGAGGTGGGTGGAGGTTTTGCCGGTAACCGCGACTTAGTTACTTATTTGGAGCATGGTTATGTACCCTACGACCAAGGCCGTTTCTCCAATTCGCTGGAGTATGCTTTTGACGATTGGACGGTTGGGCAGTTTGCAAAAGTCTTAGGTAAGCAGCATGATTATCAAACCTTTTCGAAGCGTGGATACTACTGGCGAAATGTGATCGATACGGAAACTGGTTTTGCCCGAATGAAAGATTCCAAAGGGGAGTGGTTCCCTGATTTTGATCCGTACAAGTCAGGAGCCAACCATCACTATGTGGAAGGAAATGCCTGGCAGTTAACCTACTTAGTGCCCCAGGATGTACCAGCTTTAGCCCAGGTAATTGGCAAAGATCGTTTCATCGAGCGCCTGGATTGGGGATTTGGAGAAAGTGATAAAACTCGTTACAATGGGATGAATGACCAGTATTGGAATTACCCGGTAATCCAGGGAAATCAGCAGTCGATGCATTTTGCCTTTCTTTTTAACTGGGTGCAGCAGCCGTGGTTAACGCAAAAGTGGAGCCGTTCCATTATGGAACGCTACTATGGTTATGGTATTTCCAATGCGTATTTGGGCGATGAAGACCAAGGGCAAATGAGTGCCTGGTTTATCATGGCATCCATTGGGCTGTTCCAAACCGATGGTGGTTGCCGGGTTGATCCGGTCTATGAAATTGGAAGCCCTTTGTTTGAGAAAGTTGAAATTGATTTGGGCAAACGCTTTGGACGGGGTACCCAGTTTACCATTGAAGCGAAACATGCTTCCCGACAGAATAAATATGTCCAATCAGCTAAGTTGAATGGCAAAAAGTTGAACGATTTTAAGTTTCCGGCCAGCGAATTGTTAAAAGGCGGAAAACTCGAATTGGAAATGGGACCTGAGCCGAATAAGAATTGGGGCGTGGGTTCCAAGTAGATAAGATTATTAATTGATTTAACGGAAGTCTCTTGTCATTCGCAAAAGACTTCCGTTTGTATTTAGCTTGTACGAAAAATCTCGTATATTTACAGACCAGAACAGAATAGTTAAAACCAGCTAATGATGAAACGAACGACATTGCTATTTGTCTTTATTTTTGGCCTGTTAATTCAGGCATCTGCTCAATATGAATTTCCTTTTCAAAATCCTGATTTACCGATTGATGAACGGGTAGAAGACGTCGTATCTCGCTTGAGCGTCGAAGAAAAAATAAGTCAGTTGCTTTACGAAGCACCTGCCGTTGAGCGTTTGGGGATTCCCAAGTATAATTGGTGGAACGAGTGTTTGCATGGAGTTGCCCGCGCCGGTTATGCAACCGTATTTCCACAGTCTATTTCGATTGCCGCTTCATGGGACAAGCCTTTGATGAATCGTGTTGCATCGGTTATCTCAGATGAAGCCCGGGCAAAACATCATGAATTTGTTCGTCAAGGGGAACGCGGAATCTACCAGGGATTGACGTTTTGGTCACCCAACATCAACATCTTTCGGGATCCCCGATGGGGACGTGGGCATGAGACTTATGGTGAAGATCCATACCTGACCGGACAAATGGGAAAGGAATTTGTATTGGGTCTGCAGGGTGGCGACTCCGATTACCTGAAAGTAGTAGCCACGGCCAAACACTATGCCGTACACTCCGGGCCTGAACCAATACGTCATGAATTTAATGCCGAAGTTAGTGAGCGCGATTTGCGTGAGACTTATTTGCCTGCCTTTCGCACTTTAGTTGTTGATGGAGGTGTTTATTCGGTGATGGGAGCTTACAACCGGTTTCGCGGAGAACCTGCTTGTGCCAGCCCTCAATTGTTCGATATTTTGCGGAAAGAATGGGGCTTTGAAGGCTATGTTGTTTCCGATTGTTGGGCAATTTCCGACTTCTTTCAATTTCACAAGATTGTTCCCGACGCTGCTTCGGCTGCAGCCATGGCCGTTACCGAAGGCTGTGACTTGAACTGTGGCGTAAGCTATAAAGCGCTGGATGAAGCTTTGGAAAAAGGACTTGTAACGGAAGAAGCAATTAATATTGCCGTAAAGCGCTTGTTTAAAACACGGATCAAGCTGGGCATGTTTGATCCCGTTGAGCGGGTAGAGTATGCGCAAATTCCTTTTGAGGTGAATGATAATCCAGCTCACGACTTGTTGGCTCGTGAAGCGGCCCGGTCAAGTATCGTGTTATTGAAGAATGAAAATTTACTTCCCCTTTCGAAAGAACTGAATACAATTGCAGTTATTGGGCCTAATGCAGACGATGTGCAATCGCTTTGGGGAAATTACAATGGGGTTCCTTCTCATCCGGTTACCGTTTTGCAGGGAATTCGGAATAAGCTTGAGCCGCAAACAAAAGTGCTGTACGCTCAAGGTTCCGATTTGGCTGAAGGAGTTCCAGCGATGGAGTCAATTCCTTCTATTTATTTGCAAACCAAAAATGGAGAACAGGGCTTGCTTGGCGAATATTTTGCCAACAGTGAGTTTGAAGGACAGCCTTTATATACGCAGGTCGATGATCGTGTCGATTTTGCCTGGGACATCGGAACTCCCGATCCTCGCTTGGAAAGCGGACAATTCAGTATTCGTTGGTCAGGCTATGTAACTGCTCCTAAAGATGGGCGTTATTATTTCAGTGATTGGGGCAAGCCATACATGAAAATTACGGTGAACGGCACTGAAGTGACTGGTGGAAATCATGAACATCATGCTGCTCTTAATCCTGTTTCGTTGAACTTGAAAGCCGGTGAGCAGTACGAAATTGTTGCAGAATATCGGAATTACTATGGTGATGCAACAGCCCGCTTGATGTGGACAACTCCCAAAGGAGACATGGTGAAAGAGGCAGTAGCAATAGCTGAAAAGTCGGATGTGGTAGTTTTAGCGCTTGGCTTGAATGAACGCTTGGAAGGTGAAGAAATGAAAGTGAAAACTGATGGCTTTGAAGGAGGTGACCGGACGCATCTGAACTTGCCCACAACGCAGGTTGAATTGATGAAAGCTGTGATGGCTACAGGTAAGCCGGTTGTTTTGGTATTGATCAATGGAAGCGCTTTGTCGGTCAACTGGGCTGCTCAAAATATCCCCGCCATTCTAACGGCAGGTTACCCCGGACAGCAAGGGGGAAATGCAGTTGCCGATGTTTTATTTGGCGATTACAATCCGGCCGGACGTTTGCCAGTGACTTATTACCAATCGGTAGAGCAACTCCCTCCATTCGAAAACTACGACATGGAAGGGCGTACTTACCGCTATTTTAAAGGACAGACTCTTTTTCCTTTCGGTTATGGTTTAAGTTATTCGTCGTTTCGTTATGCCAATTTGCAAGTTCCGGCAAAAGTAGGCATGAATGAGCCGATTGAAATTTCTGTTGAGGTGACCAACACCGGCGAATGGGATGGCGATGAAGTGGTTCAATTGTACCTGACTGACGAGAAAGCTTCTACGCCACGGCCGATTCGTCAACTGGAAGGTTTTGAGCGTATTCATCTAAAAAAGGGAGAAACAAAAATGGTGAGCTTTACCGTGGAGCCACGACAATTGTCGCTGATCAACAAAAAAGATCAACGTGTAGTAGAACCAGGATGGTTTTCGGTTTCAGTAGGTGGAAAACAGCCCGGATTTAGCGGGCAAGCTGATGCCGGAACAACAGAGACCGTTTCGGGACGTTTTCAACTTAAAGGAAAGACTACCGTAATTCAATAATTTGTTTGCTGGTTGTTCGCCAACAGGCCTAGTCTTCCAACATTTGTCGGTCTTCTTTACGATAAAGAGAAGGGAGCGAAATGTTGTAGTGGACAACCAGCAGACGAATAACAATGATGAAAAGTACCGGAACAATTTGCAGCACAGGGTTAATCACTTCAAAGTGATTTAGCAGCAGGTAAAAGATGGATCCCAGGATGCAAACGGTGGCGTAAACTTCTTTCTTGAAAATAACAGGAACTTCGTTGGTTAGAATATCGCGTAAAATACCACCAAACACACCGGTAATGGTTCCCAGAATAATACAGTTGACAGCTGCCAGTTCATACTCAATTCCAATCTGAACACCAGTAATGGTATAAAGAGCAAGTCCAATGGCATCGAAAAATACGAGTGGACGATGAATGTGCAGCAGGCGAGAGCGAAAAACAACGGCAAAGATGGTTCCAACCATAATGATGTGGATGTAGCCGGTTTGCTCAATCCAGAAGGCTGAACGACCAGTGAGCAGCATATCCCGAATGGTTCCGCCTCCCACAGCCGTCACAAAGGCGATAATCAGCACCCCAAATGCATCAAAGCGTTTTGACATGGCGGTGAGTGTTCCGGAGATGGCCAAAACAAATGACCCCAAAATACTAATGATATTCATCGCGTCTTCCATTGTGCTTAACTGCATGTGCTTTCTGTTTAGATTGTTATTACCTGTTAAAAAAAGGTTAGGAATACCTCACCCTACTTTATTTCCCTCTGTTTTTTGAGGCGGCAATATTACACATTTTTAAGTTGAAAAGAAGAGACATTAGTCGCCACTTTTCTGGCTTCATAATGAATGCTTAATACGCAGCGCCTTGAAGGGGAAAATACGAGAACATTTCATCAGTGAATCCGGAAGATAACCGTTGCAGGATCCCTTTTCTATCGCTTTTACTCCAGTGTGAAAAAAAGCTGAAACCCTTTATCCGCTCCTGTTTATCGTTCAGGCTCCTGATATTTTTTCTAACTTCGTTGTACGAAACTCAAGCATGGGGAGTTCTCCAATTACACGGATGATTCATTAACTCACTATAAACGAATTCGAATGAAAAAACTACTCTTAATCCTACTAGCCGTAGCTACCTTGGGGGCTTGTACCTCCAAAAACGAACTGGCCATCATCAAAAATGGCCGCTCCAACTATGAAATCCAGATTAATGATCAGGCCTGCCAGCAAGCAGCAGAGCAACTTCAACATTACCTGGAAAAAGCATCAAGCGTCAAGCTTCCCATTGTAATGGAAAGCGATGCAGCTCCTTCCTCCCCTGCAATTGTTATTTATACGAACACGGGCTTACCTCAGGCACATTCCATTTCCATTCAAACCGAGGGAAAAAACCTGCTCATCTCGGGAGGCGATGCACAAAGTACAGGCTACGCTGTTTACGAGTTTCTCGAGCAATATGTAGGCTGCCGATGGTTTTCGCCGAGCGTTGAGCAGGTACCGAGCAGTTCAACCATCAGCTTGGCTCTTCCGGTCAACCTGGTGTACACGCCCGAGATTACAACCAGAACGGTCCATTCCCGCTTGTTCTACGAAGACCATGCCTTCGCTGATCATCAAAAAGTGACTACCGAAGCCTTTCCGGGCTATGTTCCTGAAGGCCGGGTGCACACTTTTCACCGCTTTGTTCCCGAGCTCAGCTTCTACGACAAGCATCCTGAATACTATGCGCTGCGGGGCAAGAAGCGACTCCCAACCCAATTGTGCTTAACCAATCAGGAGGTACTGAAAATTGTTATCGACTCCGTACAAGTATGGTTTGACCGATACCCGAATGCCCAAGTGATTTCGGTAAGCCAAAACGACAACACACAGCATTGTCAATGCGAGAACTGTCAAAAGATTGATGAGGAAGAAGGTTCGCCCAGTGGCAGCATGATTCGTTTTGTGAATGCCGTTGCTCAGGCATTTCCGGATAAAACCATTTCAACCTTGGCTTACCAATACACCCGCAAGCCATGCAAAACCAAGCCCCTTGACAATGTGCTGGTCACCCTTTGCTCCATTGAATGCGACCGGAGTGCACCAATCGAAGAAAAATGCAGCGATTTCGCTGAAGACCTCATCGGATGGAAACAACTGACCGACCACATTCGCATTTGGGATTATACCACTCAGTTTACCAACTTTCTGGCTCCTTTCCCAAATATGAATACCCTGCAACCTAACATCCAATTTTTCAGGGATAACCACGCCACCTGGATTTTTGAACAACACAGCCACAATCCAAGTGAACTGTTTGAGTTGCGCTCCTATGTAACAGCTAAACTTTTGTGGAATCCTGATCTGGATGTCGAGGCCATCATCAACGAATTTATGCAGGGATATTACGAAGAAGCCGGCCCTGCCATCAAGAAATACATTGACTTGGTTCATGCATCCTTAGAAAGCGATCCGGATTTCTTCCTATACCTGTACGGCGACCCAGCCCAGGCTTTTAACTCCTTCCTTTCGCCTGAACTGCTCAAACAGTACAATGCCTTTTTTGATGAGGCAGAAGCAGCTGTTGCCGACAAGCCTGCTGTTTTGCAACGGGTACGAACCGCACGGATCAGTACGGACTATGCCCAACTGGAAATGGCCCGCAATGGGATGTCGCCGGATTACCAATTGCTGGCTGACGGAACCATCTCCCCCGATGTGCAGACACGCCTCAATCGTTTTGCATCCAGCTGTGAGCAGGCCAAGATCAGCCTGATGAATGAAATGGGCTACACCGTCGATGAATACCTGAGTGCTTTTGAGCAAACACTGGAACGGGCCGCTCAACCAAACCTGGCACGAGGAGCAAAAGTGAAGCTACTCACCCAACCAAAGAAATACGCCGACGAAAATCCCCAAGTACTTACCGACGGCGCTTTGGGTGGCAGTAACTTTTTTGCCAACTGGCTGGGCTTTGAAGGGAATGATATGGAAGTAGTGATTGATTTAGGAGAGGCCAAGAGCTTTAGCAATATTTCTGTTGGCTTCCTGCAGGTAACCAACCACATTGTGTTCTTCCCAAAATCGGTGACTTTCTCTGCTTCAAACGACAACAACAACTTCCGGAAACTTCAAACTGTTTCCACCCAGAAACCAATCAGCAAGGACAGTAAACGGAACGACCTGGAGTACTTTAAAGCCAGCTTCCCGGAAACTCAGGCCCGCTACCTTAAGCTTGCCGCCAAAAACGTAAGTAAAGCTCCGGTATGGCACAACGCTGCCGGCCTGCCGGTATGGATCTTTGCCGACGAAGTGATCGTTAACTAAGCAAACTTTTAGTCAGGCACGCGCTGTTTGGATATTTACGAACTAAAAAGGAAATACTGCTGGCGGTCATTACAGGCCGCCAGCTAAAAAAAAAATAAATCAGATTTATACGCAGTACATCATGAAAATCACGCAGTTTAAATTTTTAGGAATCTTCCTGCTCGCTTTTGGAGGGGCTTGTAATAATTCGGAGATTGAACAAAATACCAAGCCCAATGTGGTTTTGTTTTATCTTGACGACAGCGGGTATGGAGATTTTGCCCATAATGGTAACCCGACTATAAAGACACCAAATATTTCGAAGCTGAAGGAGAGTGGCGTCAACTTCACGCAGTTTTATGTGGGCACAGCAGCCTGTTCCGCATCGCGTTATTCTTTGATGACCGGACGTTATCCGGGGCGCTCGGGATTAGGGTCTTGGGTAATTAGCCCGGGATCAGCTAGGCATATTCATGAAAAGGAAATTACGCTGGCCGAGGGACTGAAGTCGGTTGGGTATAAAACCGGCATGTTCGGCAAGTGGCATTTGGGATCGCCGAATGAGGGCAATGGGTTTTCGCAGGAAACCTTGCCGCTGGCGCATGGTTTCGATGAATGGATTGGAACCAATGTGTCGCACGACTACAGTAATTCCATGCTTCTGAAGAGTGATCCACAGGGGAACAACCCGATTCCCGGATATGACCTAATTGCTAAAAATCTGCCATCGGATGTAAAAGCTTCGGAGTCCTTGACCGGGGTGTGTACCAAAGCCGCCATCGATTTTATTAAACGCAATAAGGAAAACCCGTTTTTTGCCTATATTCCCTATAACATGCCACACCTGGGGCTTTTTGTCAGTGACAAGTTTAAAGGTATTTCGCGCAATGGAACGCTTGGGGATGTGATGGAAGAACTTGATGCAGCCATTGGCGCGGTTTGTCAAACTTTAGAAGAGGTTGGTGTGAGCGACAATACCATTGTTATTTTTTCTTCGGACAATGGCCCGTGGATTCTTTTCAGTGATAAGTCCGAATCGAAGTATGGCGATACGCGTTTGCAGGTTGGTTATGCCACTCCTTTTCGCGATGGTAAAGGCTCAACCTGGGAAGGCGGACATCGTGTACCAGGTATTATCAGTTGGCCTGCCAAAATCAAAGGAAACCGCAACGAGCAAACACCAATCAGCACCTTAGACATATTGCCAACAATTTTCGCAATTGCCGGTGTTGACTTGCCGCAGGATCGCACCATTGATGGACGAGACATTCGTTCGATACTGATGCCTGAAAAATATCCCGGTCAGCCCGACGACTTTAATTTTATCTATTCCTATGCCGACAATCAGGCTTCTGCTATCCGGAAAGGCCCGTGGAAATTGCACATTCGCATTGGCTCGCAAACCAAAAATAACTATGGTTTTACGGCATCGCGGGAGACTCCTTTGTTGTTTCAGGTTGAAAAGGACTTGGGCGAAAGAATCGATGTGGCCAGCGAGCATCCCGAAAAAGTGTCAGAACTGTTAACCGAATTAGAGCGCTTTGAAAAGCAGATGAAAGCAGAAGGCTCTTTTTGGGATGAAAAATAGGACCGGAGAGGTGCTTGGTTTTGCGCTAAACTGAACTTGGGACAGCTGTTTTTTGTGGAGTTGGTTGTTGAGGATGTCTTTAGTTCTCAGCAGCCAACTCCACCAATAAATCATTGGCTGGGTTTCACTTTATTTTGTGAGCCAAAATATTGCTCTAAATTTGTGGCTTCAATCATCAATTTATGCGTTATAAGCATCTTCGTTCGCAACTAAAAGGTGCCCGGCAAGATAGTTTTGATGAGCTTGCCAAGGCTTTTGAAGCAGATGTAACGGGTGTGCAGCCAACGTTTATACCTGTTATCAGTGAGCCTGTTTCTGATTACAAGCAGGAGATTGAACGGATTCGTCAAATTGATGCGAAACTGGGATATACTTTTGAACGCCTCAATAAACATCAGCGGCATGCTGTGTTTCATCGGGCCCCAAATGTCCTCCTTTCAGCCATGGTGGGCAGTGGTAAAACCACCGTTCTGATTGCTAAAATCTTTTACCTTCATTTTGTTGAGCAAGTTCCTTTTGAGCAGATTGTGGTATTGACATTTACCAACAAGGCGGCCCGCGAAATAAAAGAGCGAATTGCTGTTTTTTTGGGTGAAGTGGATGCTGGCATGAACGAACAGTTGCGCTACTTTGGCACTTTTCATGCGGTGGCCCGTCAGCTTTTGCAGGAACATCCCCTGTTGCCTGAAGTGGGGTTTAAACCCGGTTTCATGATCATGGATGAACCGGAAAAACAGGCCTTTCTGCAACGCTTGATTGTTCAGGAGAACCTGGAGATTAAATATCAAAACAAGTTGGCAAAACGTTGGCAAAAGTTCCACCAGAATGGTGAAACAACCATGGGCAACATGAAGTATGAGGATGATTTTGCAGAATTGTCACTTCTGGCAGAGCAAGAGAAGCGCCGCACCAACACCATGGACTTCGATGATTTAATCAGCTTGTGCAACACCTTAATGAAGAAACAGCAGAGCCTTCAACCCAAGTGGATTGTGGTGGATGAGTTTCAGGATTGCAATGCAGAACAACTTCAGTTGATTGAGTTGTTAAGAGGCAAGGATGCTCAGTTGTTTGTGGTGGGCGATCAAAACCAAAGCATCTATGGCTGGCGGGGGAGCAGGGAACATCTGTTTCAGGAAGTGCACCCCAAATGGGAGGCTGTTTGGATGGAGCTTCCGCAAAATTACCGGAGTACGGGCACCATTCTTTCGGCTGCAGAAACCTTGCTTCAGCGTAACCAGGGAAGCCTGATTGCCACCCGTCAAAGTGGAACTCCTATCGAAATTATCCGTCACTTTGATGATCAGCAGGAAGCCTTTTACCTGCGGGAGAAGCTGCTTAGCCTGCAAAAGCAGCAGGTTGCCTTGGATACGGTTGCTGTTTTGTTTCGCACCCATCAACAAATCAAAATTGTGGAAACAGTACTGGAGCAAGCTGCTATTCCGTATCAGTTGGTAAAGCGAAGCGAATTGCACGAAAACCCGGCGCAGGCATTTTTACTTCGAATTTTTAAAGTGTCTATCAATCCGAATGATTTTGATGCTTGTTTGGCCTTGATTTGCGACCCCAATTTTGGAACCTGTAAACGAAGCAAAAAGCTCATTCAGACTCTCCGGGAACGGAATACGGGAACCTCTGTTTTGAGAGCAATTCGTGATTATATTTCCACGCTAAAACAGCCGGCAACAGTCCATGTTCGGCTGATAGATCAACTGGAACGTTTCAAAGACGAATTTTTGCCCGAGACCGATGCCTCGGTAGAGCAGCTCATCGACTTTCTGGAGATTCGCTCCATTCTGAAGCCTACTTCAATTCATCATGCGGAATACCTGGCTGCCATAACTGAAGCCTGGGAGCAACTGACGCGCTACCGGAAAGAGCAGGGGTGGGGAGATGCAACTTCAATCTTTCATGTGGCCATCGATCAGGTTGTGTTGGAAGGATCGTTTCAGATTAACGATCGGATTAAGGAAAAGGGCCAGGGCGTGCACTTGCTCACAATTCATGCTTCGAAAGGCCTGGAGTTTGATCGGGTGTACCTGGCAGGGGTGAATACCGGGATCATTCCTTTAGCCCGCCACCAACGCGGGAGTGAAAATCTGAAAGAAGAGAAGCGCCTTTTGTTTGTTGCAATAACCCGCGGAAAAAATCAGGTTGAGATTGGCTGGTATGCGCAACCCACGCTGCGTCATGTCGAACCAAAACCTTCTTATTTTCTGAATGCCATTCCTGAGACGCTGCTAAAGCGAAGCGTTTCGGCTGCTGATGTTGCTAAACCCGTTTCGGAAGAGCACGAGTCCGACCTTTGGAAGAAGGACATGTTGGTGCAACACAAAAAGTACGGCCCAGGCAAAGTGATTGCCGTTGAGGAAAAGGAACTGATTTGTAATTTCGACGCTGTAGGAGAAAAATCCTTTTCCAAAGCGTTTGCCAAGGTATTGCTGGAAAAAATTGCGGGCAGCGCTTAATCCTCTTTTTGACCACCCATCATCCGACGAATCTTCAGCTCTTTTCGCAAGTCTGTTTCACTGGCGGCCTGCAAGCTTAAAGTGTACGAAACGGGAACATCAACCACGGCTGATAATTCTTTTTTCAAGCCTTTTATAACGGTTTCAGTGTTCGCTATTTTCAATATGGCCGGAGGAAGATACAAGGTGATTTTTTCGGCCGATTGTTCCACTCGGCTCACCTCTTTCAGAAACTTAGCCCCGAAGCGGGATTCCTGATTGAAGCGGTCCAGTAGTCCTTCCCAATTGCTTTTAATTGCGTCCCACTTTATTATCGGCAAATTCGTTTTCCGAGGGCCTTTTAGATCCACTCCGGCCAAAGGCGATTGCAGTTCCTTATAGAAATTACGGAGAGCCCAAAGAATCAGTTTTTTATCAATCCGGTGATCGCCCACACAAACCGGGCACCCGGTTTTACAGCTACAGCTTTTTACCAGAATGCCTGCATTTTGAATAATCTGATCAATGTAATCAAATACTTTTTCAGAAAAGCCCAGTCCACCGGGATAGCCGTCATACAATACCACAGCATACTTGGTTCGCTTGGTTTCTGCATCAACAAATGAAAGGACAGAACCTTCCAGATCACTGTCGGTAGCCATTACCCGCATCGAAGCCGCTGCTTTTATGCAATGAACCAGGCCTTCGGTGTAATCAAACCGTGGCACTTTTCCTTCAGGAGTTCCTTGTTCCAGCGCAGGAGCTTTGCCGGTAGCCACAAATGTATGTACAACATTTTCGGGGATTTCAATCCAGCAGGCTTCTGTTTCCATTTTTGTGCGTAAAATCTCCGACAAATCGGTAAACCCCAGATTTTGATGTGTATTGAATTCGACCATTTTAAAACCGGTGATCAATATGGTCACCCGCACATCGCCGAAGTAACGATTGATTCGCTGTTCTTTGTGTTGCTCATGTTCCATTAAAATGGTTATGTTTCCCGGCTTGTGTGGTTCGGTATAATAGTTTGAATTGACTTTTTTGATGAAAGCAGTTTTGCTCTCCAGATCTAAACGGATTGATTTGTACTGAACGCTATCGTGCAGATAAATAGCTCCCGGGTAAAATTCTTTTTTAGCCTGAATCAGATCAACAACCGTTACTGTTTCCTCTTTTTCCATGTCAACCACTTTGATGGTGTCGCCCGTAATGTTGCGCAAACTGATTTCATGTGCAGGCGAAATGTCTCCACTCCATTGATAAGTGTTGTTTTGTTCAGCCAGCTCACCTTCATGCTGCAACAAAGGGATTATTTCACCCAAATCGGGAAATGAAGCTACATCGTCAATGGTTAATGGCAGTTCGGCAGAGGCTGCCCGAATATGAGCCAGCTGGATATAAAGGTTGTCCCGGTCAATGATGGCATTCTCAGAATCGGCTTGTAATAGCCAGTCGGGGTGTTTCCCCACGTATTGATCCAAGGGTTTCTCTTTGAGCAAGACAATGGCATGTGCCTCAGAGCCATTTCTTCCGGCCCGGCCTAACTGTTGCCAGAAGCTGGCACGTGTTCCTGGAAATCCACCCATTACAACGGCATCCAGACTTCCGATGTCAATCCCCAGCTCCAGTGCATTGGTTGAAACAACTCCCAGCAGAGCCCCTTCAACCAGGTCTGTTTCAATTTTGGTTCGTTCTACAGGCGTATATCCTCCTCGATAGGCTGATAGTTTATCGGACATGTTGATGCCATATTCCATTGGATCGGAGGCCAAAATGTCGCGACTCTCTTTGGTCACAATCTCGGTTTCGCGACGCGACTGACAAAAGGTAATGGAACGGACGCCCGACAGCACCAACTGGGGGAGTAGCACTTTGAGTTCTTCGGTAACTGCTTTTTTGCGCTGGGCTTTTTCTAAATATTCCGGTTGAAAGAAATGAATGTGTTTGGTCGGCGAGGGCGATCCATCCTGATCAACCAGTTCAAAGGGGGTGTGGCAAATATTTTCAGCCAATTCCTGTGGATTGGCAATGGTTGCCGAACTGCATAAAAAGCGAGGTCGGTTGCCATGATAATCACAAATTCGCAACAACCGTCGAAATACATTGGAAACATGCGAACCAAATGCGCCACGATAGGCATGAAGCTCATCAATCACAAGCGTGTCGAGATTGGCAAATAGGTGCGGAAACCCATATTTATTGTGGTTGGGCAAAAAGCCTGCATTCATCATATCCGGATTGGTCAGAATGATGTTGGCCTGCTCACGAATCCGGCTGCGCTCATTGGGAGGCGTATCACCATCATAAACGCCTGCTTGTATTTTGTTTTTGCCAAAGAATGCGACAAACTCTTTGATGTTGCGGTACTGGTCTTTCGCCAAGGCCTTAGTTGGGTAAATAAAAATAGCCCGGCGTGCTGGATTTTCCAGAATGCGTTGCACCACGGGCAGGTAAAACGACAAAGACTTTCCGCTGGCCGTGCCGGTGGTAATCACGACACTTTTGCCGGCGTATGCTTTTTCGAACATTTCAGCCTGGTGCGAGTAGAGTTTTTCGTATCCGTTTTGTGTCATCCAATTTTGTAATTCAGGATGCAGGCTTGTCGGTGGTTCAACAAAAATGGCCGGACGGGCTTTTAGCTGGCGGCTTGCGATAATACGCTCATCATGTTTCAATAAAATTCGGGATACGGCATTACTCATTGCTTTGCTTCTTTTAGATACCGGCAAAGATAGGTTTTATCATTCTCCGGGGGCATTCATTTTCATAGTTCCTGAAATGATGAGGCATTCAGTTGGGACTATGGGAATTAGTCTTCGTCTTTAGCAATGCTCTTTTCAAAAAGCAAACCGCCCTTGTACATTCCCTTTAAAACAGGTTGTATTTCCTCACCAAGTGCGGTTAGGCTATATTCTACGCGAGGTGGAACTTCCGGATATACCGTTCGGCTAATCAAACCATCAGCCTCCAGCTCTTTTAGTTGTTTGGTGAGCATGCGCTCACTGATGTCCGGCAAAAGCTTTACCAATTCACTGTATCGCTTCTTCCCCTGAAACAAATGAAGAATAATCGTTCCTTTTCTTTTTCCCTTAATTGTATTGATGAACGTATCTATCGGACAATAACTTTTTTTCATTTATTTTTTCTTTCAATATCCTGTGGCAGAACAAAACGGTATGAAATGTTCGTAAGCGTACTTGGTGTGAGTTCTTGTTGGTCTGTATATTTTCATAGAACTTTGCCGTAAAGTTACTTAAAACGATAAAATAGTAATCATGAATAGACAATCAACATTTAAAGCATTGGTCGTTGAGGAAGTGGATGGGGCTTTTACACGAGAGATAAAATCAAAGTTAGTAAGTGACTTACCTGAGGGCGATTTACTGATTAAGGTTCACTATTCTTCGCTGAATTACAAAGATGCGCTTTCGGCGAGCGGTAATAAAGGTGTTACCCGGAAATATCCGCATACGCCCGGTATTGATGCGGTTGGCACAGTGTTGTCTTCGAAGTCGGCCCGATTTAAATCAGGAGATCAAGTCATTGTAACCAGTTATGATTTGGGAATGAATACCGATGGCGGTTTTAGCGAATTGATCAGCGTTCCTGAAGATTGGGCGGTTAAGTTACCTGAAAACCTGAGCATGAAAGAGGCAATGATTATTGGAACAGCTGGTTTGACAGCCGGGATGTCGGTATTAAGACTCACTGAAACAATCGAGCCAGAGGATGGCGAAATCATTGTTTCGGGGGCTACGGGTGGCGTAGGAGCTTTAAGTATTTCCATTCTGAATAAACTGGGGTATCGAATAGCAGCCATTACCGGCAAAGAAACAGCGCGTGATTTTCTGATGAAGTTGGGAGCTGATACGATTATCCTGCGAAGCGATTTTGAAGCTTTGGCGAATAAGCCGCTATTAAAACCTGTTTATGCCGGAGCCATAGATACGGTGGGTGGAGTTATTTTAGAAAATATACTAAAATCAACAAACCCCATGGGGGTGGTTACTTGCTGTGGCAATGTGGCCTCACCAAAACTTGAGCTAACGGTGTTTCCTTTCATTTTGAGGGGGGTAACTTTGATTGGAATCGATTCTCAAAACTATCCGATGCGCTATCGGGAGCAGGTTTGGAGTAAATTGGCAAACGACTGGAAACCGGATAATTTAGCCGATACGTGTACCGAAATCAGCTTGAATGAGCTCAATGATAAGATTGACTTAATGCTTCGTGGAGAATTGAAAGGACGGACGGTATTGAATATGGTGGACTAAAACCGGTTTTATAGCTCGTCAGGTTCTATTATGTATTACTTATCCGGATTTGAACAAAGCAAGGCTTTTGACCGAGGTCTTCCTTTGTTCTGTTTTTGGGTTGAGCCTGACAGGTTCGAAATTGGTTCAAAAGAACCCCGAAGACCTATTTTCTAAAGAAAGATTGTAATTTTGATCATTCAAAAATAAAAGGTGCAGGCAGATGAATGAAAAACTGGAAGCTTTTGGCAGGTTGTTGAAAATTATGGATGAACTCCGGGAGAAATGTCCTTGGGATCGGGAGCAAACTTTTGAATCGTTACGAAAGCTGACGATTGAAGAAACCTACGAGTTAGGGGATGCTATTTTGCAGGCTGACCTGCAGGAAATCAAGAAAGAGCTGGGAGACGTGCTGCTGCACATTGTGTTCTACGCTAAAATTGGAGAGGAGAAAAAGGCTTTTGACATAGCAGATGTGATCAACAGTTTGAATGAAAAGCTGATTTACAGGCATCCGCACATTTACGGAGAGGTGGATGTAACCAATGCCCGCGAGGTAGAGCAAAACTGGGAAAGCCTGAAGTTGAAAGAAAAGGGGCGCAAAAAGAAAACGGTGTTGGAAGGTGTCCCTGCTTCACTTCCAGCTTTGGTTAAAGCCAACCGGATACAGGAAAAGGCCAGCGGAGTGGGTTTCGACTGGGAGCATCCGGAGCAGGTATGGGACAAGGTGAAAGAGGAGGTGAATGAGTTGCAGGACGAATTGACAGCTGATAACCGCGATGAAATTGAAGCCGAATTTGGCGATTTGTTTTTCGCCATGGTCAATGCAGCCCGACTTTATGGTGTTGATCCGGAAGCTGCCTTGGAGCGAACGAATCTGAAATTTATCAAACGTTTTAACTACCTCGAAAGTCAAACCCTGAAAAAAGGGAAGGACTTGAAAGGTTTATCGCTTGCCGAAATGGACAAATATTGGGACGAAGCCAAGAAACTGGAGTAATCCAGCTTCCGGCTTCTGATTCGTACGGTGTATTTTAAGATCTTGAATTGGTCTCTTCCGGGGCTTTTGGGGTTCCCTGCAATTCTTTAAGCCTCTTTCTCAAACGATTCATTTCCAGGCTGCCAATTACAAAATGGGCAATCAGCCCATAATACATGAGTTCGCTTCCATAGGGATAATGTTGTATTTTGAATATCACTCCAGCTAAAATGCTAACGGTAGACAAGACCAAAAGCACATGCATTAGCGTGTCGGTTAGTTGTTTATTCATAATTCTTGGGTTAATCTGATTTGTCGTTTTTCGAATGTGTTTTTTGTAACTATTCCTTAAAATTCTGAAGAATCGGTTCAGCCTGCTCCAGGTCTCGTTCTTGAATGTACAAGTCAACGGCGTTGGGCGTGCTAACTCCAAATCCGGCGGCAATCCCTGATTGAAAGTCGTTACGGATAATTGCCGGAATGCCGATGTCTTCCAGCTTAGCTTTCAGTAGTACAACCGAAACCTGGCTCCCGGTATAAACAGGAATGAGTTGATCTTCATTTTTCATGATGACTTCATTTTTTTATTGTTTTCCAATTTAGGAATTATTGCCCAGAAAGAGGCCTCGGAACGAAACTATTTTAATATGGTAAATTATACCAATTGAACGAAACTGGATTCGTATTCGGCAAGAAGTGCCTGTTTGTGAAATAAAAAAAGGAGACTTTTGATGGCCTCCTTTTGATTGATATGAAAGAATTGTTGTTTGTTTGATTTCGCTTCTTTTACACTTTCAATAGTTTCTTTTTAGAGAGTTTGCCTGGCTCTTCTGCGACTTTTGTGCCAAGTGGCAGCAAACGAATAATTTTGCTGGATTCTTCTTCTGTTGCTTTTTCCTGGTTTTTCTGGTATTGTTTTGATTTGTAGTTGAGCCAACCGATGGCTGAAAAACTCATGCTAAGCAAAAGGATGAAGCTGACAGAAATATTGATATACAGCTGAAAAGTCAAGGCCAGCAAGGCAAACAAAGCCGTGTAGCCAATCAGGAAAGCAGTGGCTGCAATATGCGACAATCCGGCTTTAATCAGCAAGTGGTGAATGTGATTGTTGTCGGGTGAAAACGGCGACTTTTTATGGTATATACGCACGGCAAACACCCTTAAGGTATCCGTAATCGGAACAATTAGCATGGCTACAACAAATAGCGGCGCCTGCTGAAAATGAAACGGATTGGCCGTGAGTACATTTAGTTCGTTGAATTTAATCATGATGGCTCCCAGCAAAACACCTAAGATAAGCGAACCGGTATCGCCCATAAATATTTTATTGCTGTTTCCCCAAAGGTTAAAGCGCAGGTATGCTAGTAGACTAGCTGCAAGTGCAGTACTGATAATGGCATAGCCAATAAAGCCTGTCATATAAAACCAGACACCGACCGTAGCACTCACCAGTACGCCAATGCCGGCAGCCAGCCCGTCAATTCCATCAATTAAATTGACGGCGTTAATCAAAAACAGGAACACCATAATTGACAATGGAATACTTACCCAGGGGCTGAATTCGCTGATGCCTCCCAAACCGTAAGCTTGCGTGATTTGGAAACCACCGAGCACCACCAGAAGGGTGGACGCAGCAATTTGAACCATCAGTTTTTTACGGGCTGAAATGATGAGCAAATCATCTTTTAAACCGGTAAAAAACATCATGATGATGGCGGCGTACAGAAAACGTAGCTCTGTTAAACGAATGTTGGGAAGGAAAACCAGTGTACTAATGTTTACCCCAATAAAGATGGCCACGCCACCCAATGTTGGAATGACCGTTTTGTTCAACTTGCGTTGATCGGGCACATCCATTAGGTTCTTAGCTTTTGAAACCCTGACAATGGGCGGAATGACAGCGTAAGTAATAATAAAACTAAGAATGATGTTTGATAAAAGAGTGATACTCACAGAGTTTAGTTTTGAAATTAGTCGTCACAAAATTAATAAATTAATTCAATGGGCATTATATAAAGTAGTTTATTTCATGAACGGCATGTTTTAGGGGGGTAAATGACCGCTCCCGACTCATGAACGATCATTTTGGGAAAGGAATTTTCGGTGGGCTTAGCAGAAATTCATACAAGTATGCCATCAACCCTTTTCTATTTGTTTGGCAGTAAAAAAGGAGTAATTGTCTTGCTTTCAGAATAATCGCCAGTGCTTAATGGACACCCTGAACTTTCATGCTGAGTTTGTAAACAGAAGTGCGGGCTGTGATAAACAGTGTTTTTTGGTTTTTTCCGCCAAAGCAAATATTGGCAGGCTGCTCGGGAACCGCAATTTCACCAAGTTTTACTCCGTTACGAGAGTAAATTGAGACTGTTTTATTGGTCAGGTAAACATTGCCTTTATCATCGATAGTCATTCCATCCGATCCTTCAGGAGCAAAAAAGCTTTTGTTGGTCAGGCTACCATCTTCCTGTATGGTATATTGCCAGATTTTTCCATCCTGAATATCGGCAACGTATAAGGTTTGGCCGTCGGGCGTTCCAACAATTCCGTTGGGCATTTTAAAACCGCTTGCTACCCGTTTTATTTCCCCTTCAGGAGATACCCGGTAAACAGCCCGTTCATCTTGCTCCTGTTGCTGCCCTTCGGGCCACCAGGGGCGATGGTAATAACTATCGGTGATGAAAATAGTACCATCGGGATGAATCCATAAATCATTGGGGCCGTTGAGGTGCTTGCCGTTAAAACCATCGGCCAATACTGTTTTGTTGCCCTGCGCATCAATACGAATCAACTTATTCCGGTAGTCGGCACAGGCTACCAAGTGGTCATTCTGATCGAAGTACAGTCCGTTAGCTCGTTCACCGTCTACCGGGAACGTGCTGATTTCATCCTTTTCGTTCCAGATGTAAACTTTATTGTTGGGCTGATCCGTAAAGTAGATTTCCCCTTTCGAGTTGACAGCAGGGCCTTCGGTAAACGAAAAGCCCGAAGCTACTTTTTCCAGCACTGCCTTTTGCTTGATCAATGAGGCTAAGGAGTTTGCCGGTTGAGCCGTTGCTGATGATCCGGACAGCAGCACAAACAAAAGCAGGAAGACAAAGGGGATGATTGTTTTCATAGTATTAAGCTTGAAATGATTTCTGCTTACGAATATATCTAATTTTAAACGAAAGCTTATCTTTGCGGGCTGAAAATGAGAGGGAGAAAAATGGTTAGAAAGCTTATTGTTTTTTGTTTGTTTCTTTTGGGTAGTCAAGCGCTGTTTGCTCAGGAAGAACGGGATTTTTATTTGTGGCAGGAAACCGGATTTGGTTTGAAGTTGGATGAAAACTATACGTTCAGTTTTAAAGCAAAAGTTCAATATCGGGCCAATGACAATTTTCGCGATTTTACTTATGTGGATTTTACCGTTTCGCGACGAATGAACCCATGGCTTAACCTGGGGCTTTCTTTTCGCGGAGCAGAAATTGGAAAGCTGAGCGGAAATATCCTCGAGTATCGTCCTCAGTTTCTGACAGGCGTGCATTACAAATTCGGGAAAGTGAACTGCAAAAGTACGAACCGGATTGAATACCGTACCTTTAGCAAAGGCAAAGCACATTTTCGGTATTACCACAACATCTTTATTCATTTCCCTTCTTTTCCGGGGTGTCCCAAACCATATATTGGTGAAGAATTATTTACCAAACTCAATAATGAGCGACTGTATTTGACTCGTGTGTATGGTGGTTTGCATTTGTTGGAGCTTGACATTCTTAAAGTTGATGCTTATTACGTTTGGCAGGAAACAAAACGTAACGGCCAATGGAGGCCCTCCGATGTATTAGGCCTGAACCTTAAATTCGTGATCTAGGCCAGATTGCTACTTTCAAAGAAACCATAATCAAGATATCATTTCGCAGAGGCGTTGGTTTTGTACCTTAGAAAAGGTAGGTCAGTTTCAGTCGAAAGCTATAGTTTCGAGGTGCGCCCGGATAATAGTAGCGTGGAGCATTTCCGCCAAAAGAACTGGCATTAATCAGGACCATCGAACCATAATGTGTATCGGTGAGGTTGTTTATGGCAAACAATGCTTTTGCCTGCAAATTGCCCCATGATTTTAAAAATTGAAGGTTGGCGTTCAGTAGCCCGTAAGCATCCGAATAAACCGAATTGTCATCGCGCAAAGGGATTTTGCCCACTTGCTGATAATGCAGTTGAAGATGGGCCCATTGTTTGAAACTGAAGTGGTAACCCCAATTGGCTTGGTAGCGCGGAGTTCCGGTCAGTTTCTTTTCTGAATAGTCGTTTTCACCATCTACAAAATCCACAAAATAATAGGGCGAATAGCTTCCGTTGGCCGTAAGCTGGTGTTGGATAAATGTACCCATTGTTGGAAGTTTGAACTGCAGGTAGTATTCAAACCCGGGATGAGTCGTCTTTCCGGCATTCACTCCCAGGTAGGCATCTTCGCCAACGCGCCGGGCAACCAGCAGGTTTTTTATGGCCATAAAATAGGCTGAAACGTCGTAATAGAACTGGTCAAATAAATGCCCCCGGCTGCCCAACTCATAATTCCATCCTGTTTCCGGCTGAATATCCGTGTTGCGTCCTCCTTCGGGAAGCAGCGTCTCTTCGAGGCTTGGCGGCGAGAACCCATGGCTCATCTGTGCATAAAGGTTGTGGTTTTGGCTGAGGGTATAGTTGATGGCCAACCGTGGCGAAAGTACTGCGTTGAAGGTGTGTTTGCCCGACTGTTCACCACTTGTTTCCAGAAGGTTGGTATAGTCGTAATGTGTTTTATTCAGATTGAGTCCGGCAGAAAACCGCAGTTGGCTGGTCAGCAGGTAATCCACCTGTCCGAAAAAATTGAGGTATTTGCGTTTTTCCTGATTGTCAGACAGAATTTCATCGGTAGGCTCATTGTCTGCATTTTTAAAGGTGCTCCAGTCGTAGTCTTCCCAAAAGCTTTCGTTGCCTAGCATCAGCTTCCAGCTTCCTTGGCGGGTTCGAATTGTTTTTTCAAGCACGACCCGACCGCCATAATAACGACTTTCTTCCGTCAAGAAATTGAAAGGGCGTAATTCATCAGCGGCTCTGTTTTGCCCAAACAGGCTGACGGTCGATCGCCAGTTGTTGCTCCATTCCGACAGGAGGGAAGTCCCCATCAGTGTTTTTTGGTAGTCTTCATATCCCCGGATAGCCGCCCAGTTGGGAGCAGCGCTTTGTGGGTTTTGCTGAAAAGTTTCCCAATCCAGTGAGCTCGGAATATAGCCTTTCAGGTCGGTATGGTTTACCAAAAAGTTTAGTTCGTGTTTTCCAATTTCAAACCGTCCTACATAGTTCAGGTTAACCCGGTCGGTGGCATTGTTGTCGCGATAGCCAGCCGAGTTCAGCTTCTCAATGGCAAGTTGGCTGCTGTTCTTTTCTCCGGTCAGAAAAAGGTTTCCGTTAAACTCCTGGGTTTGGTACGAGCCCAGACCGTAATCAACCACAAAGCGGTTTTGTGTTGGGTGAATCGCCTCAAACAGCAGCGTACCTCCTAAGCCTGCACCATAAAAGCCCGAAGCAGGGCCTTTTATGATTTCAACACTGGATAAAATTGACTGGTTTAAATCTTCGACTGAGGTTTCGCCCACACCGTTGGTTAGCGGAATGCCAGCATAGTAGGCCCTGATTTTATTCGAACCATAAGGCGTGCGGCTGCCAATGCCTCGAATAGTCAGTCGATTGGTGGTCAGGCTGGCGCTTTGCATGTAAACGCCGGGCACTTGGTTCAATACAAAATCAATGGATTGCAGGGCATTTTGCTCCAGCTGTTTGGCCGAAAGAATGGAAATGGCTGCCGGCACTTCTTGCAGCTTTCTTTCGTAGTGAAAAGCATGCACGGTGACTTCATCAATCGAAAAGACAGAATCATTCAGCAAACTAGCTGGTTTTTGCTGCCAGGTGTCCTGAGCATGTGAAAAATAAGACTGAAAAATAAAAACCAAGGCCGCGAAGGAGAGAAGCCATTTTTTCATAACAGGCTATTTGATTTTTTTTGGTTTACAAACTTTACTTTCCTTTTTGGCTTTCAGTAGGCACTTTTTACAATAATATTTTGGATTTTCAGGTTCTTCATAATCCTTCTTTTTGCACGCTGTTTTTCCCATTGGTTGAATTGTCTTGGACTGTCTTTTTTCAGAAAAACAACCGATTTGTCGAATTGTTTTTAGCGTGTTGGCATCTTGCCCTATTTCAGCATTAACCGAGCTCCAGACAATTACTCCCAGCCGCTTTTAATACTGCTGAGCCTTCGCGAAAACGAAGGTTGCAAAAGGGCTATCGTTCAAAACGTTTGCCCCACCAGGCTTTCAGGCGTTCCCTAATTTTTAGTTCCGAAGCATTTTGTTGCGGACGGTACAAGCGTTCCTTCTTAATCTGTTCAGGTAGAAAATCCTGTTCAGCAAAGTTCCCCTCATAAGCATGGGCATATTTGTATTCTTTGCCATAGCCCAACTGTTTCATCAGCTTGGTTGGGGCGTTTCGAATATGCAGCGGAACCGGTAAGTTGCCGGTTTGTTTTACCAGCTGCTGTGCCATATTAATAGCTTCGTAAGCCGAGTTACTCTTTGGGGAGGTAGCCAGGTAAATGGTGCATTCCGATAAAATGATGCGAGATTCGGGCGGTCCGATTTTATGAACGGCATCGAAGCAGCTTTGGGCTAGCAACAAAGCATTGGGATTGGCCAGGCCGACATCTTCTGCGGCTGAAATAAGCAGCCGACGAGCAATAAATTTGATGTCTTCACCTCCTTCAATCATGCGGGCCAGCCAGTATACTGCAGCATCCGGATCGCTTCCTCGGATACTTTTGATAAAGGCCGAGATGATATCGTAGTGCATTTCTCCGTTTTTATCGTAAATGGCCGAGTTACTTTGCAAACGGTCGGTGACCTTGTCGTTGGTGATGACAATTTTGGGACCTTCTTCGGCCAGTACCACCAGCTCCAGAATGTTGAGTAGCTTGCGGGCATCACCTCCGGAAAAACGAAGCAGCGACTCGTACTCTTCAATCACAATGTCCTTCGTCTTCAGATCGGTGTCTTTCTGAATAGCCAGATCCAGAATCTTAATGAGTCCTTCCTTGTCCAGGTGTTGCAGCACATAAACCTGGCAACGCGAAAGCAGGGGCGAGATGACCTCAAAAGAAGGGTTTTCGGTGGTGGCGCCAATGAGCGTAACCGTTCCCTGTTCCACGGCTCCCAGCAGTGAGTCTTGCTGCGACTTGCTAAACCGGTGAATTTCGTCGATGAACAAAATGGGGTTGGGGTGATTGAAAAACTGCTGTTTACGGGCTTTATCAATCACATCCCGAACATCTTTAACCCCCGAATTGATGGCACTAAGCGTGTAGAAAGGCCGGTCAAGGGTATTGGCAATGATTTTGGCCAGCGTGGTTTTGCCAACGCCCGGAGGTCCCCATAAAATGATGGAAGAAATGTTGCCTGATTGAATCATTTTACGCAAAACAGCTCCTTCACCAACCAGGTGGTCCTGTCCAATGTAGTCATCCAGTTTTTTGGGACGCAGTCGTTCTGCAAGTGGAGATAAACTCATTAATCTATGCTTTAAAAAATGTTTGCCGCAAAGTTACTTCGTTTTTCTTCTCGGCGCGCTTTGGTCGCCCTTTATTCTTTTTAACCGCTGCAAGTGGTTAGTTACAATAGCGTTTGATGATGTTGTAAGCATCCTGAATTCCCAGCTCTCCGGCTTTACTTAAGTCGCTGGCACCACCCTCCAGTTCATCAAGGTAGATCTTGGTTAACCCACGGTTAAAGTAAGCCTCTGCAAAGTCGGGCTGCAATTCGATGGCTTTATCGAGGTTGCGAATGGCTTCCTGGTAACGCCCTAGCTTACAAAGAATATAAGCTTTGTTGTAATACGCAAAGGGGAAGTTGGGATCGATAAACGCACAAACCTGGTAGTCATCCAGAATTGTTTCGTAGTCATGAATAAACTCTTCATGCTGACTTTGGGCATTGTTCGAAGTGCCTACAGGGATTGTTAAGTCTTCTGAAAAATCGGGCAGCGACTCCAGCAACTGAACCATCTCTGTGCGGCAGTTGGCCCGGCTGAAATGAGCCAACGTATTTTTCTCATCCAGTTCAATGGCTTTGTTGAAATCATCCATTGCATCGCTGTACTCTTTAACCAGAAAACGGAAGATTCCGCGGTTCAGAAAGTGTTCGGCGACTTCATTGGTTTTTATTTTTTCGTTGAAGTACAGGATGTTATTTCTGAAGTATTCTTCAAAATCAGCGTTCTCGCTATTGCTGATTGTCATTTGTGGGGTGTAGTTGTTGAAACGGTTCAACTCTTCCAGCGACAGGTTATAATACTGCAGCCTGTCGTAATCCACCTTGTTTTGGCTGTATGAGGAGATCACAAAAATATCCTGTAATTCAATGATGATATTTCGGTTTTGAATTCGTCCGTCTTCAATTTCCTCGTCTTCGTCGGTTGGTAGGTTACGTGTGTCTGCCAGCGAGAGCCGGAAACGGCGTCGGTCGCGTTGTTCCTGGGTTTCCTCTTGCTTTTCCTCTTTTTTTTGCTGGGTGTTGGGACGTTGAGGCGTTTGGGCCGGCGGTTTTTGCTGGGTGTTTTGTGCTTGTTGTTGCCCGGCTGAGGTTGAGTGCTGTTGGCCTTGAGATGCTTGTTGCTGTTGTGCCAAGGCATCTTCTTCCAGTGCACGCTGCCGGATGTTTAAGCGCGGATCAAGCTTGGCAGCCACTTGGTAATCTTGTTCAAATCCGGGCTGTTCCAGAATCTCTTTGGCAATTCCCCGGTTAAAATAGGCATTCGGCAAAGTGGGGTTGATCGACAAGGCCATGTCATAATCCATAATGGCACCCTGGTAACCTTCCAGCCGCTGCTTCACGATCCCCCGGTTGTTGTAGGCATAGGCATTTTGCGGATCCAGTTTGATGGTTTGATCAAAATCGCGCAGAGCCGCTGCAAAATCTTCCAGCTCAAAACGGGCCAGTCCGCGCAGCAGATAAGCATTGGCGTAGTGCGGACGGATGATGATGGCACGGTTCAAATCGCGAATAGCTTCTCTAATATCGCCTTTCAGGATGTTGGCATTGCTTCGGTTGATGAACCCATTGATGAAATTGGGGTTAAGCTCCAGGGCTTTGTCATAGTCGGCAATGGCTCCGTCAATATCTTTTAGCGAAAGTTTGGCAATCCCCCGGTTGTTGTAAATCGCTTCATTGTTCGGATCCAGTTCCAGTGCCCGGTTGTAATCATCAATGGCAGCATCGTAGTCTTTCAGTTCAAGGTAAGCCAGCCCGCGGTGCATAAATGCGTTGGGGTAATAGGGCTTGATACTGATAGCTGTGTTGTAGTCTTTTATAGCCCCCCTGAAATCTTCCAGCTGGTGTTTGGCCACTCCGCGATAATAATAAGGTTCAGGCAGTTGGGGTTTAAATTTGATAACAATGTTAAAGTTTTCAATGGCTCCAACATAGTTGCCAATCTGGATGCGGGTTTGTCCTACCCGAATATAGTGGCTGATGTTTAATTGACTAAACGCCAGATTTGAAAGCAGTAAAAATAAGAGGGATAACTTGATTTTCATCGATTAAGTCTTTACTTGCAAAGTTGAAAGATGTGTCTGTTCTCTTAAGCTCCTGGTTTGTTTGCTCTCAGTGCTTTGAAGGAGTCACATCCGCACGCTTTGGTTTAGTTGTTTTATACTGAAGCCGATTCTTGCAGCGCAATTTACAAAGAGCAAAAATAATATTTAAACCCGGATCACTTTGTTTTTCGTATTTTTATTCAAATTTTGAATTTTTTACAAAAATTAGACCAATGAAACATCGTTGCGACTGGTGCCTGAATAATGATTTGTACATCGACTACCATGACCAGGAGTGGGGAGTCCCTGTTCATGATGACCGGCAGTTGTTTGAGTTTTTGTTGCTGGAAGGCGCACAGGCCGGATTGAGCTGGCTGACGGTGCTACGCAAGCGCGAAAATTATCGCAAGGCCTATGATGATTTTGATCCGGAAAAAGTGGCTGCTTATGGTGATGCTAAAATGCAGGAACTCCTGCAAAATGAAGGTATTATCCGTAACCGGTTGAAAGTGGCAGCCAGCGTTACCAATGCCCGGTGTTTTTTGGAAGTCCAAAAGGAGTTTGGCTCATTTGACAAGTATATCTGGTCGTTTGTTGATTTCAAGCCGATCGTGAATCATTTTGAAACTCTGGCTGAGCTTCCTGCCAAAACCGCTCTGTCCGATTTGATTAGTAAGGATCTGAAAAAGCGGGGCTTCAAGTTTGTGGGATCTACCATTGTTTATGCGCACATGCAGGCTACCGGCATGGTCAATGATCACTTGGTGAGCTGCTACCGTCATGCCGAACTGCTTGGCGCGAAATAGTTGCTTTTACTTTTTGAGGAAAGTGAATTGTCCCAAAGCAGCCTGCCTGATCTTTAAAATTCCGTTAGACTGCTTTGGGATTTATGCTGCATTTTTACAGGTCGTTGTGCGACCCATCGCAAAAGGGAGGGTTGCTGGTTTGTTTGCAGCGGCACCAAAAAACCGATTGTACTTCTTCAATTTTGACTTCTTTAGGCGTGAATTCACTGCCTTTGTGTGAGCCGTCACAAAATGGTTGGTTGTTGCTTTTTCCACAGGCACACCAGTAGTAGGTTCCCGGTTGCATTTCCATCATGATCGGACTTTTTGCGGCTATTTTTCCTTTAGGCATAATTTGTTGTTTTTTTGAGTTCGTTGGTTAATTTGACTTTGGGATTAGCCATCAAGGTATCATTTTTCAATCTTATACGCAACCACTTGGTTGTCGAAAAAGGTTGGCACCAACAGCAGGTTTAGTTCCTTGGCAAAAAACACATCGGCAGTATTGATTTTATCCGCTGTTGAATCCCAAAGTTTGGTTAACTGTCCATCTTCCAGGTAGAAAATGCGTCCGGGCCAGTTGGAAAACACAAAGTTGCCTTCATTGTCTTTTTCCAGCCCGTCAACGCCCTGACAGTCGGTTTGCAACGTGCTCAACTTTTTACTTTTAACATCGGCCACCTGAATTTTCTGAGAGCCAATGTATAGCTTCCCATCTTCGGTGTACAGACCATTGATCCCCTCCAGCTCATCTCCTTCTTTCCAAACCTCGAACTTACCGTTTGAGAGGGCATGGATTTTATTGGTCCGGCTGTCGCTTACAAAGATGGTTCCGTTGCCACAGGCGGCAACATCATTCAGGAAAATGGCTCCCGGAGCCGGATAGCGGTTGATTATTTTTGCTTTGTCGATATCAATTTCAACCAGTTCGTCGATGTCCGAAACATAAAGTTTACCTTCGAAGACGGCCATGCCCTTTGGGGCACTCAGGCCTGTTACCCATTCCATTTTTTTGACCGTTCCATCGGGATTCAGCTGACTGATGAACCCGTTACCATCTTTTTCTGACGGGTTGTCATTGATGTTGGCCACATAAATCAGGTCATTGTTGGAATCATAATAAACCGATTCAGGAGTTTTCATGTTTGGGCCTGTGCGCCAAACTTCAACCAATTTTTGGCTGTAACTATTCAGTGAAAAAAATAAAATTAATACACCGATAAATGTTTTTTTTAGGTTCATTTCTGTTATTTTAAAGTTTAATTCTAAATCATTTAACAAGGCATTGGACCATTTAGTTTGACTTCAAAAAATATCTCTATGAAAAATTCACTGCTGTTTATTGTGTTGATAACCATTTTATTGGTTTCGTGTAATTCACCCAAAGAAACCCTCTTGTATGTTGGAACCTACACTGGAGGCGATAGCGAAGGAATTTATTGTTACCGTTTTGACAGCGAAACCGGACAGCTGTTGTCGAAATTTGTGACTCCCAATCGCGAAAATCCCTCATTTTTGGCTCTTTCGCCAGATCAAAACTACTTGTATGCGGTTTCGGAGGTGAAGGAAAGCCCGCAGATTGATAGTGGTTCGGTAACCGCTTACCGGATTGGGAAGTCGGGTGAGCTTGAAAAATTAAATCAGAAAGCAACAAAAGGGTATCACCCGTGTCATGTGACGGTTTCGCCCGATGGCAGGTTTGTGGTAGCTTCCAATTACAGCAGTGGTAGTTTGAGTTTTTTTCGGGTAGAAAACGATGGCCGGTTAAACGACTCGTTTCAGCAAATTCAACATGTTGGTTCGGGGAAGGACTCGATCCGGCAAACTGCGCCTTATGCGCATTCTGCCTTATTTGACTCTTCCGGCGAGCTGTTGATCTCAGCAGATTTGGGAACCGACAAGCTGGAGTTTTACCGGTATGATAAAGGTGCCGGGCAGTTTGAACCTGCCGAACAGGCTTATGTGGCCATGACGTCAGGGGCAGGACCCCGTCATTTCGCTTTTGCTCCTGACGGGCAGTTCATCTATGTGATGAACGAGTTGAATTCAGAAGTGAGTGTTCTGGCAAAAGATGGCGAAACGTTTGAGCGGATTCAAAGTGTGTCGGCTTTGCCTGAGGGCTTTGAGGGAATCAGCTACGGAGCTGATATTCATGTGAGTGCCGATGGGCAGTTTGTGTACAGTTCAAATCGTGGGCACAACTCCATTGCTGTTTTTTCCAGAAATGATGATGGCACGCTGAAGTTGCAGGAAACAGAGCCAGTTCAGGGAGACTGGCCACGTAATTTTGCGCTGTCGCCTGATGGACGTTTTCTGTTGGTAGCCAATCAGAAGAGTAACAATGTGAGTGTCTTTCAGGTGGATCCGGCAACCGGAGCGCTTAGCTATACCGGGCAAAATCTTGAGATTCCGGAACCTGTTTGTTTGACGTTTTGGGTAAAATAAGTTCGTAGTGCGGGTATAGCTTGATTAATATCAACTAAATAGTCCTGAAAATTGCAACAAAAGCACTAACTTTTTAGGCCAATTGTTGTTGGGATGAATGAAAACTTAAAGCGCTAAAAAAATGAATCAAAACGTACCTAAATTTTCTGTTTCGTTGCTTGCTTTGCTTTTTTTGTTTGGAAGTTGCTCGGTGGGCAACGGCCAGCACAGCGAACAGCAGATGAAACAGGCTGCAGAAAATTATCAAAACTACTGTGCCGGATGTCACGGCAATCAGCTTGAAAAATTTGAAGATAAAGACTGGATGTATGGCGAAGACAATGTCGCCATTGTTCACAGCATTACTTTTGGCCAGGAGGAAATGGGGATGCCGGGCTTTGAAGCCACCTTTTCCACCGAAGAGATTTCGGCACTTGCCGAATATGTGAAGGCAGGTATTCCGGAGGATAAAGCAAGCTTGAAACCGGCTCTCTCCGGCAATCAAGTGGTGAAGTCTGAAGTGCAAAACTTTTTGGTTGACACAGTGGTCTCCGGTTTAGCAGTTCCCTGGGGCCTGGAGTTTCTTCCCAATGGCGACTTGTTGATTGCTGAGCGCTCGGCAAAGCTTTTCCGTTTTACCAATGATGAGTTGCAGGAAATATCCGGCTTGCCTGAAATTATGGTGAAAGGGCAGGGGGGACTGATGGACCTGGAGCTGCACCCTGATTATGAGGAAAATGGCTGGCTCTATATTTCATATTCCGGCTATGCCGATGATAACCGCGAGGAAGGTTGCACCAATGTGATGCGTGCCCGGCTTAACGGAAATCAGCTGGTAGATCAGGAAGTTATTTTTAACGGAACGCCTGATTCCAACAAGGGGCATCACTGGGGCTGTAAGCTGGAGTTTGACAAGGATGGCTATTTATTTTTTGGCATTGGCGATCGCGGAAGCCGTGATGTAAACCCACAAAGTTTAAGTAATCACAGTGGTAAGATACACCGGATTTATGATGACGGAGCTATTCCCGAAGACAACCCATTTATCGATACGCCCAACGCCATGCGCAGTATTTATTCGTACGGACATCGCAATCCTCAAGGTACTTGCATGGATCCGGAAACTGGCGAGATTTGGGAAACAGAGCATGGCCCACGTGGTGGCGATGAGCTGAACCTGATCAAGCCCGGACGGAATTATGGCTGGCCTGTCATTTCTTATGGAATCAATTACGATGGAACCACTTTTACCGAGCTGACCGAGAAAGAGGGGATGGAGCAGCCGGTAACTTATTGGGTACCGTCCATCGCTCCTTGCGGAACCACTTTTGTGAAAGGAAACCGGTATGAAAACTGGAAAAACAATATTTTGGTTGGCTCGCTGCGTTTTATGTATGTTGAGCGCGTGGTGATGGAAGGTGGCGAGGTTACGCATCAGGAAAAACTACTGGAGGGAATTGGCCGTGTTCGGAATGTGGAGATGAGCCCGGATGGCTATGTTTATGTGGCGATTGAGAACCCTGGAAAAATTCTAAGGTTGGTGCCTGTCCTTTAGTTGAAGATCATTTTAGATAGATTCGTATAGATGAAAGGCTCCCAATTATGGGAGTCTTTTTTGTTTGGAAGAATTGATCAGTCGTGGGCATCTTATTCCTTTGGTTTGCCTTGCTTGAGAATGGATTTTGCAAAGGTAGTTCCGTGAGTTTGAAACGGTTTATTTTCATTTTGAATGATTGGGCACCTGTAATTAAACTATCTGCTAAAAAATGCGTACTTTTGGGCGCAATAAATTAAGTCAGAAGATAGAATATGACACTACGAAACAACTTGGACCAGATTGATTTACACATTCTGGACATTATAACTAAAAATGCACGGATTCCTTTTAAGGATGTTGCTGCAGAGGTGGGGATCTCACGTGCTGCTGTTCATCAACGCGTCAACCGGATGATTGAGATGAAGGTGATAACCGGTTCGGGCTACCACATTGATCCGAAGAAGGTGGATTACAAAACCTGCACTTATGTGGGGGTGTTCCTTGAAAAGGGAGGATTTTACGAAGATGTTGCCAAGCAACTTCAGGATATTCCGGAAATTGTTGAATGCCACTATACCACGGGGCAGTACGCTATTTTTGTAAAAGTGTATGCCCGTGATAATGAACACCTCAAAGAGGTTTTAAGTGACAAGATGCAGAAAATTCCCGGAATATCAAGTACGGAAACTTTTATTTCCTTGGAAGAAACCTTTAAGCGTCAGGTGCCGATTCATGAATGATGAAGCCGCTGCCTGACAGCTTCATAGACCAATAAGCCGGCTGCGACAGATACATTTAACGATTCGATCTTTCCAAGAATTGGAATTTGGACCTGCGCATCGGCTAAATTCAAAATTTGCTTTTCAATTCCCCGCTCCTCTGAACCCATCACAATGGCTGTTGGCCCCGTCAGGTCGGCTTGGGTATAGTTGTCTGATGACTTTTCCGTGGCAGCCGCAATTTTCAAACCGGATTCCTTGAGGAAAAGGACACTCTTCTTCAGGTCTTTGGTTCGGCAAATAGGCACCAAGTGCAAGGCGCCGGCTGATGTTTTTACTGCATCGGCGTTGATTCGGGCCGCACCTTTTTCAGGAATCAGAACCGCATCCACTCCGGCGCATTCAGCCGTTCGTACAATCGCTCCAAAGTTTCGCACATCTGTCACCTGATCAAGTACAAGAATCAATGGGTTTTTACCGGCCTCAAACAGCCCGGGCAGGAAATTCTCCACATCATAAAATGTTACCGGCGAAATAAAGGCCAATACGCCTTGGTGGTTTTTGCGGGTAACCCGGTTGATCTTTTCCTGAGGAACATATTGAAACGGAACCTGGTTTTCTTTGATTTTTTCGAAAAGTTCCTTGAACAGCTCTCCGCCTAATCCTTTTTTGATCAGTATTTTTTCAACTTCTTTTCCTGAGTCGATGGCTTCAATAACGGCACGGATGCCAAAAATAAAGTCATCGGTATTTTTTTGTGGTCGGTTCATGTTTACCATGTTTTTTGTAGTTTCAAAGATTCATATTCCTCCAGGTTGGCTTCCCATTCGTGCATCACTTGCTCCAGCCTGGTTTTTAACTGATCGTATTGTTCAAAAATGTCGGAATCGTTGATGTTTTCCGGTTGAGCCATTTTTAAGTCGAATTCTTCCAGCTTAGCTTCCATCTCGGTGATGGTTTCTTCTGCCTGTGCAATTTGCTTTTCCAGCCGGCTGATATTTTTGTTGATCTCTTTACGTTCTTCGTAGCTCAGTTTATTTTCAACAGACTGCGTTTTTTCTTTCTTGTCAGCAACCGGATTGCTTCGGTCTTTGCGCTCCAGTTCCTTCATGGAGTCCAGCTTTTTTCGGCGCAGAAACTCGTAAATGCCTCCGAGGTGTTGTTTGATCTTTCGGTCTTTAAACTCGTAAATACAATTCACCAGGCCATCCAAAAATTCCCGGTCGTGCGATACAACCAAGACAGTTCCTTCATAGCTGGCCAAAGCCTGCTTGAGCATTTCTTTTGAGCGGATGTCGAGGTGGTTGGTCGGTTCGTCCATCACCAGAAAGTTCACTGGTTCCAGCATCAGGCGGATCATGGCGAGCCGCGAGCGTTCT
Organism: Sunxiuqinia rutila; assembly: GCF_050589705.1. Lineage (NCBI taxonomy): Bacteria > Pseudomonadati > Bacteroidota > Bacteroidia > Marinilabiliales > Prolixibacteraceae > Sunxiuqinia > Sunxiuqinia rutila. The sequence goes on along the minus strand of NZ_JBNGOT010000003.1, from coordinate 247,190 downwards.
CCACCGGAAAGCACTTTCACTTTTTTCTCAACATCTTCGCCCGAAAACATAAAGGCACCAAGGATATCCCTGATTTTTGTCCGAATATCGCCTACGGCAATCTGGTCGATGATTTCCAGAACAGTCAGGTTTTCATCCAAACGTTGAGCCTGATCCTGTGCGAAATAGCCAATTTTCACATTGTGGCCTATTTTCATGTTTCCCTGGTATTCCAGTTCGTTTAGAATGATGCGGGCCAGGGTTGTCTTTCCTTCTCCGTTTTTACCCACAAAGGCTACTTTTTCACCCCGTTCTATCATCAGGTGAATGTCATCCAGAACGAGCAAGTCCCCGTATTTTTTGGTCAGGTGCTTGCATTCAGCAACGATGGTTCCGGAGCGTTCGGGCGGCTGAAAGCGAATATTCAGGCGCGAGTTGTCTTCTTCTTCAATCTCAATGCGATCCAGCTTTTCGAGCATTTTAGTCCGCGATTGAACCTGAACAGCTTTGGTTGCTTTGTACCGAAAACGCTCAATAAACTTTTCGGTGTCTTCAATCAGTTTTTGCTGATTTTTATAGGCAGCCAGCTGAGTTTCGCGGTTTTCTTGCCGTAAAATAAGGTAGCGCGAGTAGTTGGCTTTGTAATCGTATATTTTTCCCAGTGAAATTTCGATGGTCCGGTTGGTTACGGCATCCAAAAAGGCCCGGTCGTGCGAAACCAACACTACCGCTCCGGGATACACTTTCAGGAAGTCTTCCAGCCATTGAATGGATTCAATGTCAAGATGGTTGGTCGGCTCATCCAGAAGGAAGACATCCGGCTTTTTCAATAAGATTTTGGCCAGTTCGATTCGCATTCGCCAACCTCCGCTGAATTCCGATGTCGCTCGTGTAAAATCACTTCGCTTGAATCCCAGCCCCAAAAGGGTTTGTTCAATTTCCGCTTCAAAATTAACCCCGCCAACCAGGTGGTACCGATCGTTGAGTTCGGTAACCTGCGTAATCAGGTTCATGTATTCGTCCGACTCGTAATCCTCGCGGGTAGAAATTTGATGGTTGATGTGGTCAATTTGGTTTTTAATTTGAAGGATTTCATCAAAGGCGGTTTTGGCCTCTTCAAACACGCTTTGGTTGTCCGCAACATTCATGTGCTGGGGAAGGTAACCTACCCGGATGTCTTTGGGTACAACCACCGAGCCTTCGCTGGGAAGCTGATGCCCGGCAATCATTTTTAACAGGGTGGATTTTCCCGCCCCGTTTTTCCCGGCCAGACCAATCCGGTCCTTGGGGGTGATTAAAAACGAAATCTTTTTTAATAGCTCAAATCCGCCAAAACTGACAACTAACTGATCAACTGAAATCATAATTATTCGAAAATTGAGGTGCAAAGATAAGACAATCCCGCTGAAAATTTCGGTTTATTCTGTTTCGCTGTACAGAGTGGGCTTACTTCCATGTTTTTTGGAGAGTAATCCTCCTTCAAACAAAGGCTTCATCCACGAACTTTGAGAGGTTTTCCGGGGATTCTGCTCAAGTCTGCAAAGAATCCAAGCTTGGAGTGTCATTCATTTTTCTATTTTTGCAGAAAATATAGATGAGATCATGGGACGAAGCCGCAGAAAAAAGCCTTTTTATGAGCAAGTTACAATAACGGATATTGGTGCTGAAGGGAAAGCCATTGCACGTGTAAATGAGAAAGTTGTTTTCACAACCCACGTTATTCCGGGTGATGTTGTTGACCTACAGGTTACTAAAAAACGTAAAAGTTATGAAGAGGCCCGGGTAATGCACGTGCATGAAAAATCAGCCGACCGTGTCGAGGCTTTTTGTGCTTACTTTGGAATTTGTGGAGGTTGTAAATGGCAGTTTTTACCGTATGAAAAGCAGCTTTTTTACAAGCAGAAACAAGTCGTGGATCAGCTTCAACGGCTGGCACGGGTGGAGTTGCCTGAGATCATGCCCATCATGGGATCGTCAAAAGACACCTTTTATCGGAATAAACTGGAGTTTAGTTTTTCAAACAAACGCTGGATGACCAAGGACGAGATGGATGCCGAAGAAGAGCCTGAAGCAATGAATGCGCTGGGCTTCCATATTCCCCGCATGTTCGATAAAATTGTGGATGTTGAAAAGTGCTGGCTGCAGCCTGATCCGTCGAACCAAATCCGCAACTTTGTTCGGGCTTATGCCTTGGAGCACGGATTGGCGTTTTTTGATATCCGCAACCAGGAGGGCTTTCTTCGCAACATGATTGTACGTACCGCTTCAACGGGTGAAACCATGCTGATTCTGGCTTTTTACCAGGAAGATGTTGAAAAGCGGGAAGGTTTGCTGAACGCCATTGCTTCGGAATTTCCGGATTTAACTTCGCTCATGTATGTGATCAATACCAAAGGAAACGATACCATTACCGACCAGGAGATTATTACGTATCGTGGGCGCGATCATATTTTTGAGGAAATGGAAGGGCTACGTTTTAAAATAGGGCCCAAAAGTTTTTATCAAACCAACTCAGAACAAGCCTACGAATTGTATAAGGTAGCCCGCGGTTTTGCGAATCTGACTGGTGATGAGGTGGTGTATGACTTGTACACCGGCACAGGAACCATCGCTAATTTTGTGGCATCGAAAGCCAAAAAAGTGGTGGGCGTGGAGTATGTACCGGAAGCCATTGAGGATGCCAAAATCAATTCTGAAATTAACGGTATTGACAATACTTCTTTTTATGCAGGCGACATGAAGGCTGTGTTAAATGAGGCGTTTATTGCTGAAAACGGGCAGCCGGAAGTAATCATTACCGACCCGCCAAGAGCCGGAATGCACGAGGATGTGGTTAAAACCATCTTAACGGTTGCTCCGCAGAAAATTGTTTATGTTAGTTGTAATCCGGCGTCACAGGCCCGCGACCTGGCTCTGCTGGACGAGAAATACCAGGTGGTGAAAATTCAGCCGGTGGATATGTTCCCACACACGCATCACGTGGAAAATGTGGTTTTACTTGAGCTGAAATAGCTAAACATTTTGATTTTTGGCTTGTTTTAAATGCACAAAAAACTGAAATTATGCTCATACTTATTTCTCCAGCCAAGTCCTTGGATTTTGAATCCAAATCGGTAACCGATAAATATTCACAGCCGGTCTTCTTAAAAGAAGCCCGGCAAATTAATAAGGAACTGAGGAAGCTTTCGCCCAATGATTTGTCTCAGTTGATGAGCATTTCGGATAAGCTGGGAGAACTTAATTTTGAGCGGAATCAGACCTGGAAAACACCGTTCACACCGGACAATGCCAAACAAGCCATATTGGCTTTTACCGGCGATGTGTACCAGGGGCTGGATGCCAGTCATTTTTCTGAGAGGGATTTTGAAGTGGCTCAGGAAAAAATTCGGATTCTTTCCGGGCTTTATGGTGTGCTAAAACCGCTGGATTTGATTCAGCCTTACCGACTGGAAATGGGTACGAAATTTGGCATTGACGGCGGTACAAACTTGTATGAGTTTTGGCAGTCAAAAATAAGTCAGGCCATCAATAGCGAGTTGAAAAAAAATACTGGTGTGCTGGTTAACCTGGCTTCAAATGAATATTTCAAAGCTGTTGATCCGAAAAAAATCGAAGGGGAAATTATAAGCCCGGCCTTTAAGGATTTGAAGAACGGGAAGTACAAAATCATTTCTTTCTACGCCAAAAAAGCACGTGGTTTAATGAGCCGTTTTATCGTGCAAAACAATATCTCGAATCCGGAAGACTTGAAAGCTTTCGATCTTGATGGTTATTATTTCAACAACGAACTTTCCAAAGGAAAAAACTGGGTGTTTACACGCGATCATTAAGCCGTTTGCGTAGTCAAATTTGTTTTTTGAAAGGGGGTTAGTAACAGAACTCAGCTCTCAGAAACGCATTGATGTATTCCTCAATTGCATTCTCTAAAGCCGTAAAAGGTTTGTTATAACCTGCTTGTCGAAGTTTGTCGGTTTTTGCACAGGTGTAATACTGGTAATTGTTGCGAATATCCGCAGGCGTGTCCACAAACCGGATTTGCTCCTTTACGTTCATCGCCCGAAATACGCATTGCGTTAAGTCGAGGAAACTGCGGGCAACTCCGGTGCCTACATTGTAAATGCCGGAAGAAGTTTGCTTGTTCATGAAATGCAGAATGACCTGGGCCACATCTTCAACGTAAATAAAGTCTCTGGCTTGCTCTCCATCGGCATAATCGGGATGGTGCGAGCGAAAAAGCGTCATTTCGCCTGTCTCACTTATGCGCTGAAACGCTTGGTAGACGACCGATGCCATGCGCCCTTTGTGGTATTCGTTAGGGCCAAAGACGTTGAAAAACTTCAATCCAACCCAAAACCGGGGAGCTTGCTTTTCCTCCAAAGCCCACAAGTCAAAATCGTGTTTGGACTGGGCATAGTAATTTAAGGGTTTAAATCGGCTGGTCAGACTGTGTCGGTCATCAAATCCCAATTCCCCATTTCCGTAAGTTGAAGCTGAAGAAGCATAAATCAGCGGCAAATCAAATCGAATACAGCTGTTCCAAATTTGTTTAGAGTATTCCAAATTGAGTTGGGTGTAGATTTCTTCTTCCTGTCCGATGGTGTCGGTGCGGGCGCCCAGGTGAATGATGTGTTGAACTTGCGCGTGGTTGTTTTCAAGCCATTTGAAAAAATCATCCCGGTCAATCAAGCGGGTGTAGGTTTTCGAAATGTAGTTGGATATCTTCAGCGGATCGTTAAACTTGTCGACTAAAATGAGGTCTTCATAGCCTAACTGGTTGAGTTTTCCAGTTAAGTAACTTCCAATAAATCCTGCAGCTCCGGTAACAACAATCATAGGGCAAAATTAGTAATACGCTTGGTATGTTTAAAAGTCAAACTTAAGAAATGTTCAAATATTGCCACGTTTAGCTGAAATAATATTTATTGTCTGGGCATTCTGACGAAGCATGTTTTTGGAACAGCTAAAATCCAAGGCAATTGTTTTTTTCAATTGGGTTGTTGGGAGCGGAAATGTTATTGTTCCTTAGCATTGGGCTGGTTTGTCAAACGATAGCAGGTAATTTATAAGATAAGTTTATACTTTTGTCTAATGAACTGCGACAGGCAACCGGCCTGTCATCTCGAAATATTAACATGGAAGAATCATTTAACGGAAAAGAAAGCGGGTACCAACGGATTGAAAAGTTTGATGGTCCGAGTACTGAGAAAATACGTGATCATTACCGGGAGATCATTGGTTTGCTGGGAGAAGATGTTAGTCGGGAAGGCTTGGAAAAGACGCCTTTGCGGGTAGCTAAAGCGATGCAGTTTTTGTTACAGGGGTATGAGCAGGATCCTGAGGCGATGCTTCGTTCGGCAATGTTTAAAGAGAACTACCAGCAAATGGTTATTGTGAAAGACATTGAAATTTATTCGATGTGCGAACACCACATGTTGCCTTTTATTGGAAAAGCTCATGTCGGCTACATTCCGAACGGCTACATTACCGGGCTGAGTAAAATTGCGCGGGTTGTTGATGCCTTTTCACGTCGCTTGCAGGTACAGGAGCGCTTAACCTTGCAGATCAAGGAGTGTATTCAGGAAACGCTGAATCCGTTGGGGGTTGCTGTGGTAATTGAAGCGCAGCACCTGTGCATGCAAATGCGGGGAATTCAAAAGCAGCATTCCATAACAACAACCTCTGATTTTACGGGGGCCTTTGAACGCGTGGCAACGCGTGAAGAATTTATCAAGCTGATCAGCTCGAAGCTTTCGTAAGCTCTTGTTTGTTAAGCTCAAGGTTGTGTGTTTGGCCTGAGTCCTCCATTTGACGGCTGGTTGAAGATGTATCGGAAGAAGGCTAAGGGCGCATTATTTAACTGAAAAATCATTGTTAATTCATACAACTACGAGCAATTTTATATTATTTTAGCTTAAAATTTTAAAACGAGTTTTTTTTGAACTTGTGTCGCCAAGAAGAACAGGCTTTAATAAGAAGAAAATAACGTATAATTAAAAACCATAAACATGAGAAAAACAAGAACATACAAATTTGTTTCTTTAGCTATTTTTTCAGGCTTGATTGCCTTCGGATTTAGCTCGTGTACCGGCAGCAAAAAGGATAAAAAAGCAGATCCGAAGGTTGTTGAGGAGACGATTAAAGAAGAAATTGAAGAATATTCATATCCCATCGCTTCAGCTTTCGACGTAGCCAATATGCTAAACGAAATTGAGGCCAGCTACATTGTCGGAATTTCCAGCGATCCGGAAAAAGCAGGCAGCTACTTTTCAGAAAAAGAGCGGGCTGTTAATTTGGGGGTTTATACGGCTGACCTGGCTTATGCTACAACTTACAACCAAAAGTCAGATGTTCAGGCTTATTTTAAAGCCAGCGAAACCTTGGTGCGCGAGTTGGATTTAACTTCGGCTTTTGATGAGGATTTGGCCGATAAAATTGAAGCCAACCTGGATAACAAAGACCAATTGGTTGAAATTATTACCGACATGTTTCAAAACGCTTATTCGTATCTGAACCAGCAAGGAAGAACGGAAGTTTCATACCTGGTACTTTACGGAACGGTGATTGAAGGTTTGTATTTGACCACACATATTTCAGAAAATACCTTCCAGAATCCAAAATTGATTGAGGCCATCCTGTTTCAAAAAGAGCCTTTGTTGAAGTTGGAAAACATGATGAAAACATACAAAGATTCAGAGTTGTTAGCTGATGTTTATGCTGATATTGTTAGCATAAACGCTATTTACGCCTTGGAGGAAGGAACTACATCGATGACTAAAGAGCAAGTTGTTAAGTTGACCGAATTGTTAACTTCGGTAAGGGCAAAGTTTGTGCAGTAACGCTTTTAACTTGTAAAAATACAAAACGGGTTTTTGTTGTTCCGCTATTGAATCAGGAATGCAGAAATCCGTTTTTTCATAAACTATGGGCTTATGTATGAAGGAATCATTGAAACGCTGATCAGGTTATTTGCGATCATTACAGATTACCACGATGAAGAATCTAAAAAGAATTCATCGGATTTGGTCGGATCGTTTCTTCATGAGAATTTTAATCGCGAACTGGTTGAAATATATCATAAGCATTACCTCGAGTTTGTTGAACACTACCATATCACCAATCGGGACATTCTGTATGAGCAGCAGGGCAATGGCCGGAAAATAATCAATAAGGCTTACCTCAGTCAGATTTGTGACGACATTGTAGGCCAGTTTGATTTGGGAACCCGGTTCATGATTGTTGCCCAGCTGCTGAATTTCATCCGAAAAGAAGGGGGATTTACGCTTGATGATTTAAAAACAGTCAACCTGGTTGCCCGTGGACTCAAAATCAACCCGAAGGAGTATGATAACCTGTATCGCTTCTACCTTTATTCCATTCAACGGGTAAAGGACAAGTCTTGTCTCTTTGTGGTAAACGGCAACGAAGAGTATCATGACAAGGAAATTAAACACCTGTTTCGTGAGAACCAGCAGGTCGAGCTGGAGTTAATTCGTATAGCCAGTATCAATACGCTTTTTTTCAAGTATTGGGGACCACGAAACCTTTACATGAACGGACACCGGCTGATGCAGCACCGGCTGTATGTATTTCCTCCCGGGGCTATTCTGAAAACTTCCCGGATTATTCCCATCTATTACAGCAGTGTGATGACTCGCTTTATTCAGGAAAAGGGGAAACCCCGAATTGTACTGAATGTTGAAAATATTGAATACCGCTTTAGCCGAAAGAATTATGGCCTTCATCCGCTGAGCTTTCAGGAGCGTTCGGGTGATTTAGTGGGTATTTTGGGTGGAAGTGGAGTAGGGAAGACCACTTTGCTGAACGTACTCAATGGCAAACTGAAACCCAACAGCGGAACGATCACCATCAATGGATACGATTTGCATGATCCGCGCAATGAGGAATTGCTGAAAGGGGTGATTGGTTACGTTCCGCAGGATGACCTGCTGCTGGAGGATTTGACCGTATACAAAAACCTGGAGTTTAACGCCCGTTTTTGTTTTGGCGATCTGAACGATGAGGAAATTGAAGCCAAGATTGATCAGGCCTTGAACGACTTTGATTTGGTGGAGGCCCGTGACCTGGTTGTGGGTAATCCGCTGAAAAAAATATTGAGTGGCGGACAGCGTAAGCGTTTGAATATTGCCCTTGAGTTGATGCGCGAACCGGCCATTTTGTTTGTCGATGAGCCAACTTCGGGTTTATCGTCTGCCGATTCGGAAAAGGTGATGTTTTTGTTGAAGAAGCAATGCCTGAAAGGCCGGTTGGTGTTTGCTAATATTCACCAGCCTTCGAGCGACCTTTATAAGTTGTTTGACCGCATGATTGTGATGGATAAAGGCGGACGTGTGGTTTTCTTTGGTAATCCCATGGATGCCATTACGTACTTTAAAAATCAAGCGAGTTATATCAATCCGGATGAAAGTGAATGCTTGAGCTGTGGTAATGTGAAGACAGAACAGCCTTTGCGCATTATTGAAACCCGGATGGTGAATCCGTTCGGGAAAAGTATTCGTCGGCGTAAAATATCACCTGAAGATTGGTATGAGCGCTATAAGAAACATGTGGAGCCGCGGGTGATTGATTTCATGAAGACGAATCCGGCTGAAAAGGAAGTTTTCCCGGAGGTTCATTTTAAAATTCCGGATTGGTTTAGTCAGTTAAAATTGTTTATTAAGCGTGACTTTGAGACCAAGCGATCGAATAAGCAGTACCTGGCTATTGCCTTGCTCGAAGCTCCTATTCTGGCAGTAATTCTTGGTTTTTTCTCTAAGTTTTCGGCCGAAAAAATTTACTGGCTGGGCAATAATGATAACCTGCCGGCTTTCTTATTTATGAGTGTGGTCGTGGCTTTGTTTATTGGTTTAAGTATAAGTGCTGAAGAGATCTTTAAAGACCGAAGGATTCTTAAGCGGGAAGAATTCCTGAACCTGAGCCGTGGAGCCTATATTTCATCCAAAATAATCATCTTGTTTCTGATTTCGGCCATTCAGGTGTTGTCCTTCGTGCTGATAGGGCACTACATGCTTGAAATACGGGATCTCACCTTTTCCAATTGGGCCATTTTGTTTTCCACGGCCTGCTTTGCCAACTTGTTGGGATTGAACTTATCGGCGGGCTTAAATTCAGCGGTAGCTATTTATATCCTAATTCCGTTGATGTTGGTTCCACAACTGTTGCTTAGTGGTGTAATTATTGATTTTAACAAGATGCACGCTTCCTTGAGTAGCTATGATCGCACGCCTGTGATTGGCGATGCGATGGTGTCACGATGGTCGTATGAGGCGTTGGCGGTGAATCAATTTAAGAACAACGCTTATCGTAAGGAGTTTTTCAGGGAAGAACAGGACAAGAATGATTTGGGATTTAAGGCTTATTATTGGGTGCCCGAGGTTGGCAAATACCTGGAAGCCTATCGACGTTTGACCCAGCAGCATGATGAGGAAAAAGCAGCTTCTTTAGTCCCTTTGCTTAAGAATTCCTTTGGGGATTTGATGGAGGAAGTTGGGCCTCAGAATGACTCGGTACCGATGGCCTTTGCCACTCTTGGAAGTTCGGAATTTACACCCAGACAGGGAGCAGTTTTGGATCGTTACCTCGACCACTCGCAAGAAAATTACAAGCAGGAATATGCCGATAAGTCACGGGAACTGGAACATAAGTACCAGGAGTTAGCCGATCGCTTTGATGGCGACAAAGAGCAGCTGAATGCTTTTCGCATGCGCTATTCCAATAAAAAACTGGAAGCCTTGGTTCGGGATAAATACAGCACGTACAAAACTTATTTGTTCAATAATCGGATTTATCAGGGCGATGAGCCGATATTTCGCAGGCCGGTTCATGACAATGGAGCTGCTCATTTTTATGCCTCGTATAAGTTAATCGGCAACTGGCGGATTGATACGATTGTATTTAATATTGGGGTAATGTGGCTTCTGACTTTTGTGTTGATGGTAGCCCTTTATTTCGATGTCTTGCGCAAAGCGCTGACTTACGTTGAGAACTGGCGACTGGCACGTCAGGCACGTTTGCGCGACAACATCTTCTACAATCCAATGGCTTTTATGAAAGGCGACCGGAAAAAGAGACAGAAGTAGCCTTTATTAGATAAAACGAACTTAAAAGAAGCAGGGATGATTTTCATTCCCTGCTTCTTTTGTTTCCGGGCTATGGTGGAACCGAATAGAATTAGAAGGGTGATTTGCTTGCAGGTGTCTTTATGCAAGCTTAAGGTTTTTTACAGGTATGTTATGCGAATTACTTTGGAATCTATGTATGAGGATTGTGCTGCATGGGGGATGTTTGGCAGCATAGATGCCGGATTTGTGGAATTCTTCAAAACTGTTAAGGCGGGAGGTGATTTAGCTTGGTCTAGGGCAAAAAAAAAAGAGT